>JASCOA010000022.1 GCA_029959365.1 Microbacteriaceae bacterium PS02343
CTGGGCCCCCCGGGGGCCCCCCCCCCCGGGGGGCCGGTCCCCGGCCGCGCCCGGGCGGCGGCGCCCCGCTTCGCGCTGAGACCTAGGCCTGCACGTCGCCGCGCCAGGCGCCGTCGGGCGAACCCTTGGCCTCGATGTACCCCTTGAAGTTCGCGAGGTCCTTCTTGATGGCGTGGTTGTCGACACCGAGCGTGCTGCCGACCTTCTCGAGGAAGCCCTCGGGCTGCCAGTCGAGCTGCACCGTCACGCGGGTCTCGCTGTCGCTGAGCTTGTGGAAGGTGACGACGCCGGCGTGGTCGACCTCGCCGCCCGTGCTGGTCCAGGCCACCCGCTCGTCGGGGTGCTGCTCGGTGATCTCGGCCTCGAAGGTCTTCTCGACCGGGCCGACCTTGACGACCCACACCGTGAGGGTCGGCGTGGTCTGCGTGATCGACTCGACCTCGTCGAGGAACTTCGGGAACTCCTCGAACTGGGTCCACTGGTTGTAGGCGACGCTGACGGGCACGTTCACGTCGACGGTCTCGATGGCCTGGGCCATGATGCACTCCTCGTGTTGTTCCGGGGTGCGCGCGATGCCGCGCGGCACCCTCCGAACGCTACGAGCGGATGCGCGCCCCACCGCATCCGCTGCGCCGACGGTCAGCCCGCTGCCACCGCGCGCACCAGCGCCACGAAGGCGGCATCCGGTTTCAGCCCACCGGTGCCGCGTCGAGCACCACGCCGGGCACGTCCGCCAGCGCGGTGTAGACCGGCAGCCCGCGCTCGCGGGCGATCGCGACGTCCTGGTCGGCGCCCCTCGAGGCGCCCGGCAGCCGCAGCACCGCATCGCAGCGCTGCAGCAGCCGTTCGGCCGTCGGGTACATGACCTGGGCGGCCAGCGGGTCGTTCGGCCCGGTGGCGCCGGCGCTGCTGAGCACCGGCAGGGCGACCCACTCCCCGATCATGGGGATGTGACCGGCCGCGAACAGCGGCCAGGCGGCGCTCTCGAGGCGGTCGAGGTTGGCTCGCATGAGCGCGGGGTCGCCGTCGGTTCCGGATGCGTAGGGGCCGGCGATGAGGATCATGAGTGATTTGGTCATGGCCGCACGATAGCGCATAATCGTGAAACAACGTGAAGGAGTACGGATGCTCGCCGCAGCACGCAAGGCACTGATCCTCGACCGGCTGCGCGCCGACGGCCGCATCGTCGCGAAGGAGCTGGCCGTCGAGCTCGGACTCTCCGAGGACAGCATCCGGCGCGATCTGCGCGAGCTCGATGCGGCCGGGCTCGCCCTGCGCGTCTACGGCGGAGCGCTGCCCGCATCCCCGGCCGTCGTCGACTACGGCGGACGCCGCAGCGTCGCCCCGGAGAGCAAGACCGCGGTGGCGGCGGTCGCCGCGTCGCTCATCGAGCCGGGCAGCACGGTGATCCTCGACGGCGGCACCACCGCGCTCGCCGTCGTGCAGGCACTCGATCCTGCACGGTCGTGCACGATCATCACGCACAGCCCCACGGTGGCGGCGGCGCTGCTGGGTCACGCGGCCGAGGTGATCGTGCTCGGTGGCCGCCTCTTCAAGCACTCCGCCGTCGCCAGCGGGGCCGCAGCGGTCGAAGCGGCGCAGTCCATCAGCGCGGACCGGTTCCTGCTCGGCGTCACCGGCGTGCACGAGACCGAGGGGCTCACCACCGGCGACGCCGACGAGGCGGCCATGAAGCGCGCGCTCGCGAGCCGCGCGGCGGAGACCTTCGTGCTCGGCAGCGCCGAGAAGATCGGCGCCGTCTCCCGCTACCGGGTGCTCGGCGTCGACCAGGTCGCCGGCATCGTCACCGACGGCTCGACGCGCGGCGCCACGCTCGACGAGCTCGAGCGGCGAGGCGCGCGGATCCTGCGCCCGAGCGCCTAGCGGCCCGCCGGGTAGGACTCGCGCAGGAACGCCGCGTAGCCGCCGGGGGTGCGCCCGACCCGCCGATCGGAGGTGCTCACCGCGAGGCCGCCGTTCGCCTCGACCCGGGCGCCCGCGGCGCGCGCCCGCTGCACCAGGTCGACGTCCTCGTGCTCGCGCAGGGCCGCGTAGCCGCCGAGCCGTCGGTAGAGCGCCGCGTCGATGCCGAGGTTCGCGCCGTGCACGTTGCCGGGCAGGTGGCCGAGCGGATGCGTGCGGTGCCAGGTGCGCCGCTGCTGCGGCGAGAAGTCCGCGAACGTCGGCACGACCGTGCCGAGCAGCAGCTCGACGCCCGACTCGGCGGCCTCCGCGTGCTCGCTCAGCCAGTGCATCGGCACGGTCGAGTCGGCGTCGGTCTGCGCGAGCCATTGCCGGGCGTCGGGTCGCATCGCGCGCTCCGCGCCCGCACGACGGGCCGCGCCGACCGAGCGCGCGCCGATCGCGAGCGGGACGACCCGGTCGCCGAAGCCCGCGACGAGCTCGGCGGTGCGATCGCTGCAGTCGTCGAGCACGAGCACGATGGCGCACTCCAGCCTCGGACGACCGCGCAGCAGCTGCTCGCGGGCGACGAGCAGCGACTGCAGGCACTCGACCACCGTCGCCTCCTCGTCGTGCGCGGGCACGATCACGTCGATGCGCTCGAGCGCGACCGGTCTCACGGCAGCAGCCCCTCACGGCGCGCGACCGAGCCCTCGCCGAGCACGAGCACGTCGAGCACGAAGTCGGGCTCCTCGTGGTGCGCCACGATCGCGCCCGGCCAGGCGGCGATGACGGAGCGGTGCACGGCGTCGCCGCCGAGCACCGCGTCGCGGTCGGCGTGGCGCCAATGGCAGAGCACCAGCACGCCGTCGGGCACGAGCGACGCCGTGATCCGCTCGCCCAGCTCGGCCAGGTGCTCGGGCGAGAGGTAGTAGCCGAGCTCCGACACGACGACCAGGTCGAAGCGGCCGTCGGGCCACTCGGCGGGGAGCTCGCGACGCTCGAAGCGGGCCTGCGGCACTGCGCGGCGGGCCGTCTCGAGGGCGGCCTCGGCCACGTCGATGCCGAGCACCGCATCCGCTCGCTCCGCCAGCTGCGCGGCGAGCTCGCCCGTGGCGCAGCCGAGCTCGAGCGCGCTGGAGTACCGGCCGTGGGGCAGGGCCGCGAGCAGCACCGCGCGCTTGCGGCGCTCGTACCAGCTGTCGAAGTCCCAGCCCTCGGGCCGGCGCCGGTAGTGGTCGTCGAAGTGCTCGGCGCCGCGCGAGCCCGCCTCGAAGAAGAGCTCGGCGGGCCGCTCGAAGTGCGCCTGCATGCCGGGGTGCAGGATCGCGGCGTCGGCCGGATGCGCGCTGAGCGGCTCCGTCTGCGAGCGGTAGGCGCGCAGCGCGAGCGCCTTGGCGCGGTGCGCGGCGTCGTCGAGGCGCAGCACGCGGGCGCTGGGCCAGGGCGCGTCCGCATCCGCTCCGCCGCCCCAGTGCCAGAGCCAGATCGGATGCTCGAGCAGTCGCACCCCGCGACGCGCGGCGATCGCCTCGGCGATTTCGCCGGCGATGCGGTGGTCGCGGTGCCCGTCGCCGCGCCAGGGTGCGACGAGCACGGGCGCCGCCCCGGCCCGGTCGAGCGCCGCCTCGACGGCCGCGGCGAGCGCGTCGCGGTGCTCCTCGAGGCCCCCGCCGTCGGGCAGCCCCAGCTCGGTGCCGAGCACGGCGGGGTGCAGGCCGCGCAGCGCGAGGGCGAACTCGTGCCGCCGCAGCTCGGCGAGGCGCTGCGGCGGGTGCTCCGGCGAGCCCGGGTGCGACGCCTCCCCCAGGGTCGCGAGCACGATCTCGGTGCGCAGGCCGGCGCGGGCGGCGGTGGCCAGCAAGCCGCCGGCGCCGAGCGTCTCGTCGTCCGGGTGCGGAGCGAGCACCACGACGCCCGTGGCGCCGCCGAGCTCGAGCGCGGGTGCGGCGAAGCGCTCGTCCCAGGCGCTCGCGTCGGTGCCGGGGTCGCGGTGGTCGAAGCTCACCACGGGCGCTCCTCGCGCTCGATCAGCAGGGCGCCGAGGCGGGCGAGGTCGCGGGCGCCGTGATCCTGGGCGGTGTAGAGCTCCAGGTCGGCGACCCGCTGAGCGTAGTCGGCGTCGAAGGCGAGGGGTGCCGGGCCGAGCGTCGCGACGGCGATCGAGCGGATGCGGTCCGCCGCGCCCCGCACCGTCGAGCGGACCCGCTGGGCCAGCAGGCGCAGCGCGTCGTCGTCGAGCAGCCGCTCGTCGACGGCCCGCGCGGCGGCGGCGAGGCTCAGCTCGGCCCCGTGCAGGGCCACGGCCGCCTCGCCGAGCGCGAGCAGCGCGAGCTGGTCGTCGCGCTTGCGCGCGGCGTAGGCGTCGAGGGCGCCGACGAGCCCGACGGCGCCGCCCCACCAGCAGGCTGCCACCGCGATGCCGCCGAGCGCGAAGCCCGGCCGCTCGAGGTACCAGCCGACGTCGCCGATCGGCACCGCCGGCACCGCGTCGAAGTCGACGGGCGTGCTCGGCACGCGGGGCAGGCCCTTGGCCACCCAGCCCTCCGCGGGCTGCACGGCGACGCCCGGGTGCCGCAGGTCGACGAGCAGCAGCCGTCGGCCGCCGGGCGCGTGCGCCGTCACGAGGGCGTGGTCGAGCTCGGCGGCGAGCGAGCACCACGGCTTGCGGCCGCGGAGCACGTGCTCGTCGTCCGCCTCCAGCCGAACGCCGGGCGCCTCGGCGGCGAACACCCCGAGCACGCCGTCGGGCTCGGCGACGCCCGCCTGGCGCAGGATGCCGAGCGCGTCGAGGTGCGGCTCGAGCCGCCGCGCGATCGTGAGATCGACGGCGGCGATCGCGGCCAGCCCGACGAGGTGCCGGGCCGCGTTGCCGGGCGCCATCGCCCCGATCCGCTCGCCGGCGAGGCGCACGAGGTCCCATTCGCCGTCGACGTCGCCGCGCACCGCAGCGGCCGCATCGCGCAGCGCATCGAGCTCGGCGTCGTCGGAGGCGCCCGCCCAGGCGCCGGGGTGCAGTCGGAAGGTCACAGTGCTCCTCGTCTCGGCTCGTCGTCAGTGGAGCACGCGCAGCGTCGCGCGACCGCAGCCGACAGGGGTCGTTCGGGTTCGCAGCCCCTCGGCGGCGCTCAGCGGACAGCTCAGCGGTAGGAGCTGCCCTGCAGCGCCGGCCCGAACGAGCGCGGCACGTCGGCGAACGAGATCGTCTCGACGATCGCGTCGACCTCGGCCTGCCGGGCCTCCTCGGCGCGGCCCGCCTCGCGCAGGCGCCGCAGCTCGCCGTCGTGCTCGACCGAGACGGCGTCGCTGATCCAGCCCAGCAGCTCGCCGAGCACCCCGGCGAGCTCGTCCCGCAGCTGCTCGAGGCTGGTCTCGCCGACGATCAGCCGGCGATCGGCGATCGCGAGCACCACCTGCGCGAAGCCGCGCTCGTCCAGGAACCGGCGCCCCTCCGCGCCCAGCAGCATCGCCGCCTCGTCGGGCAGCGGATTGCGCGAGAAGACCGCTTCCACGGGGTACCGGCTCGGAGCGGTCGGCGTGCGCAGCTCGCGCGGCAGGCTGCCGGTGATGATCGTGGTGAGGCCGAGTCGGTTCGTCGGCGGTCCGGTAGAGGTTCCACTCATGACCGGACGGTACGCCCCCACGCTGTGCGATCGTCGGCCCGTGTCCAGCCGTTCCGGTCGTCCGCTCCGGGGCACCGGGCTAGCGTGAGCGGATGCCCCTGCCGAGCACCCTGCGCGACGTCGCCGTCGACGGGCTCCGCTTCCGCATCCGCTCCAGCCCGGTGCCGGCCTCGGCAGCGGATGCGCGCCCCGCCGTGCTGCTGCACGGCCTGGGGATGTCGCAGCGCTCGATGGCGCGGCTGCAGGATCGGATGGCGCTGCGCCGCCCCGTGCACGGCATCGACCTGCCCGGCTTCGGCGGCCGCCGGCCCCCGCGCCGCGACGTGCCGATCGCCGCGATGGCCGAGGCGCTCGGCCGCGCCCTCGACGAGCTCGGCGTGTGCGACGCCGTCGTGGTGGGGCAATCGCTCGGCGCGCAGTGGGCGGTCGAGCTGGCCGCGCTGCGACCGGACCTCGTCGCCGCCGTCGTGCTGATCGGCCCGGTCGTCGACGATCGGCGCCCCTCCCGCGCCGCGCTCGCCGCCGGCATCGTCGCCGACGTCCTGCGCGAGCCGCCGGTGGTCGCAGCGATGGAGCTCACCGACGTGCTGCGCACCGACCCGGCCTGGTTCTTCGCGCAGGCCGAGCACATGCTGCGCCACCCGCTGCTCGATCGGGTCGCCGTGCTGCGCACCCCGGTGCTCGTGCTCGCCGGCGGCCGCGACCCCGTCGCACCGCGGACCTGGCTGCGACGGCTGCGCGATGCGGCCGCGGAGGGCTCGCTCGTGCTCGTGCCCTCCTCCGCGCACCACGCGCAGTGCACGGCCCCCGGGGCGGTCGCGGATGCGGTCGAGGCGTTCCTCGGCGAGGGCCGTGCGAACGCCGCCGATGCGGCCGATGAGGTTGATCCCGTGGCTGATCCGGCTGCCCCCGTCGCTGACGCCGCGGCCGACGACGACCGGCGCACGACCGCGACCCCGCCGACCGACCGGGCGGGTCGGCCGGCAACCACGGGGCCCGCGCCCGGCACCGCCCCGCGCCCCGGCCTCGTCCGCCGCCTCGCCTGGTGGTCCGCCGACTACGCCTACGCCGTGCGCTGGCAGCTCGCCGCAGCCCTCGACCGCACGGACCCCGACGACTACACCGACGGCGATCGCACGCCGATCGTCGTGCTGCCGGGGGTCTACGAGACCTGGCGGTTCCTGCATCCGCTCGTCCGCGCGCTGCACGGTCGCGGGCACCCCGTGCACGTGATCACCGCGCTGCAGGGAAACCGGGTGCCCGTCACCGAGGGAGCGCGCATCGTCATCGCCCAGCTCGAGCGGCTCGATCTGCGCGACGTCGTCATCGCCGCGCACAGCAAGGGCGGGCTGATCGGCAAACAGGTGATGCTCGCCGCGGCCGGCGAGCGCGTGCGCGGCATGGTCGCGGTGGCGACGCCCTTCGGCGGCTCGCGCTACGGCCGGCTCATGCTCGGCGCCACGCTGCGCGCGTTCTCGCCGCGCGACGCGACCATCCGCTCGCTCGCCGCATCCGCAGAGGCGAACGCCCGCATCGTCTCGGTCTTCCCGGCCTTCGACCCGCACATCCCCGAGGGCAGCGCGCTGCTCGGCGCGAAGAACGTGCCGCTCGCGGTGGGCGGGCACTTCCGGGTGCTCGCCGACCCGCGCGTCATCGCCGAGGTGGCCGCGCTCGCCGAGTGAGCGAGCGGATGCGGTCAGGCCGCGGCCACCGCCGCGCGCCGCCGCCGCACCAGCAGCCAGACCGCTCCACCGAGCACCGCGGCGGCCGCGACCGCGACGAAGAACGGCCAACCGAGGTGGAAGCCGTAGGCGCCGATCGCGACGAACACCACCGTGCCCGGGATGGTGCCGATGAGCGTGCCGAGCGCGTAGTCGCGACGGCTCACCCGGGTGAGACCGGCGCTGTAGTTGATGACTGTGAAGGGCAGCACGGGGATGAGCCGCAGCACGATGAGCGCGCGCAGCCCGTTGTCGCTGAGGGCCTCGTCGGCGCGGCGCAGGTGGTCGCCCATCACGCGGCGCAGCAGATCCTGGCCGAGCCCTCGGCCGATGAAGAAGGCGAGCGTCGCGCCGAGCATCGACGCGGCGGTGACGAGCAGCACGCCGAAGCCGAGCCCCCAGACGAGGCCGGCGGCGATGCTCACGACGCTCTTGGGGATCGGCACGAGGCTGGCGACGCCGTAGCCCGCGACGAAGACGAGACCGCCCCACACCCCGAAGTCGGCGACTATGTCGCGGATCTCGTCGACGGTCGGCACGGGCAGCGTGAGCCAGAGCACCACGACGGTGACGACGAGCGCGATGACGGCCGCGCTCTGCAGCACGGTCGTCCTGCGGCTGCGTCGATCGCGGTCGTGCTCGTCGGCGGTCTTCGTGGTGATGATGGCGGCTCTCGATCGGGGACGCTCGATCGTACCCCCGCTCGGATCAGGCCGGAGGCGGCAGCAGCTGCTGCACCGTGTAGCGGTTCAGCCGGGTGCGGATCACGATCTCGGCCTCGCTGAGCGTGCGGCCCGCCGCCGCGACGGCGCCGGAGAGCGCGGCGGCCGCATCGCGCTCGGCGTTGCGCGCCAGATGCCAGGCGAGGGCGAGATCGCCCAGCTCCCCGCCGTCGTCGGAGCCCGTGCGCGCGGCCTCGCAGGCGATAGCAGCGGATGCGGGATCGTCGCGGTACCGCTCGCGCAGCATCGTCTCGATCTCGCCCTCGGGTCGGGAGGCCTCGACCGTCATCATCCACCGCCTTCCCTCGCATGGTTCGCGTTGCGAAGTGATTGTGCGCCTGGATTAGGCGACAGTCAAGTCCCCCATGTTGCCCACCTCGGTTCAGGACCGGGGTACACCGTTGCTGGCGTAGACCGTGATCGGGGATCCCTCCGGCGCCGCCGAACCCGCCGCGGGGTTGCTGAACGAGATGCGGCCCGCCGAGTAACCGGAGTTCACCGGCTCGCCCTCGACGAGGGTGAAGCCCAGGCTGTCGAGCAGCGGACCCGCCTCGGCGACCGTCAGGCCGGCGAGGTCGGGCACCACGCCCTGCTGCACGTTCGGGTCGCCGGGCGCGCCCGGCGTCGCGGGCAGCACGACGCGCGGGCCGGCGTCCGGCCACGCCTCGCCGCCGAAGCGCTCGTTCGCGTACGAGAGCATGTCGCGCGAGAAGTAGTGCGAGACCAGCCGGGCGGAGGAGCCGTTGATGGTCGCGCGGGAGAGGTTCTGACCGTTCTCGCCGCCGGTCACGTTGCCGACCCACGAGGCCGTGGCCATCGTCGAGCTCGACGCCGCGATCCAGGACTGGCGGTAGTCGTCCGCGGTGCCGGTCTTCGCGAAGACCGGGGTGCTGCCCGAGGGCCGCGCCGCGCGTCCGGTGCCGTTGTAGACGTCCTCCAGCGCCCCGATCGCCACGTCGGCGACCTGCGGGTCGAAGGCCTGACGGCAGTTCGCATCCGGCACCGGCAGCTCCTCGCCGGCCCGCACGACGCGGTCGATGATGACGGGGTCGCAGTAGCGCCCCTCGGCCGCGATGCCCGCGAACGCCGCGGCCAGCGTGAGCGGCGCGATCTCGTTGGTGCCCAGGATGGTCGGGGCGTAGAACTCGAGGTCGCGCCCGTCGGCGCGGTGCACGCCGAGCGACTGGGCCATGTCGCGGATGCCGCAGAGGTCGAGCTGCTCGGCCATGGCCGCGTAGCCGGTGTTCGACGAGTTCGTCGTGGCGTAGCGCACGGTCATCCGGTCGGGCTGCGTCGTGAAGTTCTTGGGGTCCCAGGCCTCCATGCTGCCGGGCTGGCAGCTGGCCTGGAAGCCCGTGAAGGCGCGACGGCGCGAGTCGAGGTTGTCGTCGAGCGAACGGCCCGACTGCAGCCACTCGAGCAGCACGAAGGCCTTGTAGGTCGAGCCGGACTGGAAGCCGCTCGAGCCGCCCATCCACGAGTCGGCGTTGTAGTTCAGGGCCGTCGTGCCCTCGCTGCCCGCCGCCGTCTCGTCGAGGGCGCGGTTCTGCACCATGTACTGGATGCGCCCGGTGCCCGGTTCGACACCGCTGGAGGCCGCGCCCAGGTCGTAGCCCTGCGCGGTCGCCGGGGCGCGGTCGGTCATGATCTGCTGCGCCCGCTCCTGCACGTCGATGTCGATCGTCGTGTAGATGTCGTAGCCGCCGCGGCGGAACTCGGCGCGGCGCTCGGCGGCGTTCTCGCCGAAGGCCTCGTCGTTCGCGACCGTGTTGCGCACGTAGTCGCAGATCCAGGGCAGCCGCGACGACATGCATCCGTTCTGGGTCTGCTGGATGTTGAGGGCCGGGCGCTCCTGCTTCAGGGCAGCCGCATCCGCTGCGGGCAGCAGGCCCTCCTCGACCATGTTGTCGAGGATGTAGCCGCGCCGCGTGTCGTTGCGCTCGAGGTTCTCCTCACGGTCGAGGCGCAGGGCGTTCGGGCTCTGCACGATCGCGAGCAGCGCAGCGGACTGGTTGGCGTCGAGCTCGCTCGCGTCGACGCCGAAGTAGTAGTGCGCCGCCGTCTGGATACCGTAGAGGTTGTTGCCGAAGGTCGCGATGTTCAGGTACGCGGCGAGGATCTGCTCCTTCGTGTACTCCTTCTCGAGGGCGATCGCGTAGCGCACCTCCTGCAGCTTGCGGGCCGGGGTCGTCTCGGTCGCCTCGGTGAAGAGCCGGTCGGCCAGCTCGGGGTCGCTCTGCACGTAGCGCTGCGACTCGGCGACCAGCTCGTTGCGCACCAGCTGCATCGTGATGGTCGATCCGCCGGCGTCGTCGTTGCCGGCCAGCACGTCGGCCGTGGCGCGCAGCAGCGAGGGCAGGTAGACGCCGTTGTGCTGCCAGAAGTTCGGGTCCTCGGCGGCGATGGCCGCGTCGAGCGCGCTCTGGCTGATGCCCTCGTACTCGACCTGCTCGCGGTTCTGCTCGTAGATCGAGGCGATCTGCACGGGCTCGCCGTTCTGGGTGGCGAAGATGCGGGTGCGGTTCGACTGCTCGCCCAGGGTGATGTAGTCGGGCAGCACGTCCCAGTAGCCGACCGCGCTGCTGGCGACACCGGTCGACACCGCGATCGCGGGCATGCCGAGCGCAGCGACGAGCGCTCCGGCGATCACGCTCATGCCCAGCAGCCCGGCGATCGCGCCGAACACACCGCCGATGCGCGGTTCTTCTTCCATCGAGTACTGCTCCCCCATCGTCCAACGCGGCGCGTGGCCCCCGTCACGCGTCCGACCGAGCACTACAGTACGGCGCTCAGCTGCGCGATCGATGACCGTCGGGCGTGCGCGGGCCGGGGCGACCGCTCAGCGAGGATCGGCCGGAAGCGGCGGGGTCATCCGGCGTCGCATCGGCTCGCCCGCACGCGCTCCGAGCTCAGCCCCGGTCGTCCTCACGGCGCGAATCGAAGCGCTCGTAGAACTCGATCTCCGCCTCGAGGTCGGCCAGCTGCTGCTCGGTGGTGCGGGTGTCGGCGCTCATGGTCGGTGCCGGATCGCGCGGTCGCTCGGGGCGGCCTCGGCCGTCGAGCCCGAGGGCCGCGCGCGGGCTGCCGCCCGCCCACTCGCGCCCGACGATGAGCCAGAGCGCGCCGCCGAGCATCGGCAGCAGGGCGACGATGATCGCCCAGGCGACCTTCGGCAGGTGCTTCACCCGGCTCTCGTCGCGCGTGATGATGTCGATCAGCAGGCCGATCGTGATGGCCAGGTAGACCAGCGAGACGACGATGTGCACGGTGAGCCCCCATCCGTTCCGTGCGGCCAGCCTAGAAGACGCCCAGGTGCTCCAACAGGATCTTGAGCCCGATGCCGATCAGCACGAGGCCGCCGATGATCTCGGCCGGCTTGCCGAGCCGGTCGCCGACCCGGTGGCCGAGCCAGGTCGCCAGCAGCGAGACGAGCAGGGTCGTCGCGCCGATCACGACGATCGCGACCCAGATCGAGAGCGGCATCACCGAGAGGCTCACGCCGACGGCCAGCGCGTCGACGCTCGTGGCGACCGAGAGCACGAGCAGCGCCCGCAGCCCGGGCACGGTGGGCTCGTCGTGCTCGCCACCGCGGAACGCCTCCCAGAGCATCTTGCCGCCGATGAGGGCGAGCAGCCCGAAGGCGATCCAGTGGTCGAAGTCCTGGATGTACGTCATCACGCTGGCGCCCAGCGCCCAGCCGATGAGCGGCATCAGCGCTTGGAACGCGCCGAAGAGACCCGCGACCAGCAGCGCGCGGCGCCAGTCGAAGGCGCGGCGCATCGCCACGCCCTGGGTGAGCGCGACGGCGAAGGCGTCTGCGGAGACGCCCACGGCGATCAGCAGCAGCTCGGCGACGGGCACGACGGGGCCTTCCGTTCGGGGCCGCGCGGCGGGGCTCGTCGCGCCAGCGCTGGCTGCCCCGTCGGGTGGTCGGGACACCTCATCCTGGCGGCCTCGAGGCCCGCGAATCCAACGATCCGGGGGTATTCGGCATGCCGAATCCCAGACGGAGGCGACCCTCGCCGTCAGCGCTGGCCCGTGCTCTGGGGCGGTCGGATGCGGTCGAGCCCGCGTACGGTCGTCGGATGCTCTCCACCATCCTGATCCGGGCGCCGTGGCTCGCGTTCACCGTGCTGCTGCTCGTGCTCGCCGCGGGACCGCTCCTCGGCGCCGCGCTGGCCCGCCGGCCTCGCCTGATCCGGCTGCTGCTGGTGATCTCGCTGCTCGTCGTCGCCGGGCTCACGCTCTCTCCGGACGGCGGTACCGGCGTGGTGCGCTGCACCGTGGACCTGCCCTACCTCGCGCCGACCGCGGTGGAGTCGACCGCCAACATCCTGATGCTCGTGCCGACGACCATGCTCATCGGTCTGGCTTGGCACCGGCCGCTCGTCGCGATCGCGATCGGCAGCGGCATCTCAGTCGTCATCGAGACGCTGCAGGCGATCGTGCCCTTCATCGGCCGCGCCTGCGACACGGCCGACTGGATCACGAACTCGATCGGCGCCGTGCTCGGCGGCTTCATCGCCCTCGCCGGGCTCGCCATCGATCGGCGGCGTCAGCGCCGTTCCAGTTCCGCGAGCGACGCCTCCGCCTGAGCCAGCCGCTCCTGCTCGGGCCGCTGCCACCAGGGATCACCGCGCTCCCCCAGGCCGCGCTTGGCGAGGCCCACCCGCTCGCGCGCCGCGGCGAGCGCCGCGTCGTCGCCGTCGCGCTTCGCGGTGCGCACGGCCGAACGGGCGCGACCGAGCTGCGACTGCAGCGACTCGACGAGCGGATGCGGCAGCGACGGGTCCGTGCGCCGCCAGCGGCGGCCGTCGATCACCATCCAGCGGTCGGGGTGCTCCGGGTCCTCGGCGATCTCCCTGCCCATCCGCTCCTCCTGCTCATGACGAGGGCCGGCGGAGCATCGCTCCACCGGCCCTCATCGTCGTCGTCGGGCTCAGTCGCCCTTGACTGCGTTCTTGATGTCGTCGCCGACCTTCTTGAGCTTCGCGCCGGCCTGGTCCTTCTTGCCGTCGTTCTCGAGGTCGCGGTTGCCGGTCGCGGATCCGGCCGTCTCCTTGAGCTTGCCGCCCAGGTCCTCGGCCTCGTGCTTCGCCTTGTCGCTCATGCGATGTCCTCTCTCTCGGTTGCCCTCGACGCTGCCAGCCCGGCCCGCACGGTCAGTGGGCACCGCCTGCGAGCCGCCTCAGTCCTGGTCGGCGGGGCCGGGGCGCACCGCCGCATCGTCCGTCCAGTCGACGCGGGTGGCGCCATCGGTGCCCTCGCTGAGCTCGATGCGCTCGTTCGCGTCCTCGGGCACCGCATCCGGCGCGGTCGTCAGCTGCGCCTCGCGCTCGGCGGGGTCGGTGATCCTCTTCGGCTCGGTCATGCTCCGAGCGTGCGCCCTCCCGCTGCCGGGCAGCTGCGCCGGGTCTGCACGCCGCGTGCAAGAACCGCGCCGCTGCCGGACATACTGCAGGCATGGACCGCTCCGGCTTCGACGCCTTCGTGCGCGAGGTCGCCGACCCCCTGCACCGCTATCTGCTGCGGCGCACCGACCCGGCGACCGCCGACGACGTGCTCGGCGACGCGCTGCTGGTCTGCTGGCGCCGACGCGGCGACATCCCGGCGGAGGCGCTGCCCTGGGCCTTCGGCGTCGCGAAGGGCTGCCTGCGCAACGCCGAGCGCGCGCAGCGGCGGCGCACGCGCCTGGAGCTGAAGCTCGTCGCGCAGCCCGCCCCGACGGAGGCCCCTGAGCTCGACCTCTCGCAGGCGCTCGCGCGGCTGCGCCCGGCCGACGCCGAGCTCATCCGGCTCTGGGCCTGGGAGGAGCTGCCGCCGCAGGCCATCGCCACCGTGCTCGGCATCACGGCGAACGCGGCGAGCGTCCGCCTGCACCGGGCGAAACGGCGGCTGCGCGAGGAGCTGGGAAAGGATCGGGCGGATGCCGGACATGACGGGGCGCAGGGAGGGGACCGATGAGCGCGCAGCACGATGACGACGATCTCGCCGCACGGCTGCGAGCGATCGACCCCGCCCGGAGCGCAGCCCGCCTCACCGAGCAGGAGTTGATCCGCATGTCGAACCAGAGCACCGAATCCATCCACCGCAGCCGCAGGCCCGTCGTGATCACGATCGGAGCCATCGCCGGCGCGATCGCCGTGGGCGCTGCGGTCTTCGCCCTCACCGCGCCCGGCCCCGTCGAGCCGGTGGCCCTCACCCTGACCGGGAGCGACCCGGCGTCGTCGATGTGCATGGCGCTCTCGCCGCAGTCCTTCGACGGCGCCGACCTGGCCGTCGACGCCGTGGTCGTCGAGCTGGGCGACGGCCTCGCCACCCTCGAGGTGACCCGCGGCTTCACGCCCGGCGCCCCGGCTCGGATCACCCTGCCGGTGCCGGACGCGATGGCGACCGACTTCTCCTTCACCGGCTTCGAGCAGGGCGGCCGCTACCTGGTCGCCGCGAGCGACGGCGTCGTGCTCTCCTGCGGGGCGAGCGGCGACTACTCGCCCGAGCTCGAGCAGCTCTACGACGAGGCGTTCTGACGCGCGAGGTCGGTGCCGCCGGGTAGCGTTGACCCTGCCCGGCGCGCCCCGATCGCGCGGGCGTGAGGAGCGGTCGTGGCCCTGGGTCGTCGCAAGCACGAGGACGATCAGCCGCCCGCGCCCATCGCCAACGCCGACGTCGACCGGCAGGTCGAGGAGGGCATGCTCGTCGTGTCCGCCGCACTGCGCATGAGCGCCAAGAACCGGCTCATCGTAGGCGTGCTCCGCGACCGCGGCACCTATGACGAGAGCGAGCTGGCGGATGCGGTGCGCGACGAGATCGACGCGCTGATCGCCGAGAAGGAGCGCACCGCCGAGCGACTCATCGCCGTCGTCGCCCGGGCCTCCAACCGCCGCGGCGACGCGCTGCACCAGAGCGACTACCGCCGCGCCGACGCCGGCGCGATCGAGCTGCGGCGCTCCATCGAGCTCGCGCTCGCCGACCGCCTGCGCGCGGCCCGCGACGACGACCGGGCCGTCGAAGCCATCGTCGACGAGGCCCGCGGATCGGCGATGGAGGAGATGTTCCGCCCGCGCTACCTGGCGAGCGCGCCCCGCGACGCGGAGCCCGACTACGCCGAGCGCCGGGACGAGCGGATGGGCCTGCTCGCCGACGACCTCGCGCTGCTGCTCGAGCGCCCGGTCGGTGGACCGCCCGAGCAGCCCGTCATCGAGGTGCCGAAGAAGCGCAGCTGGTGGCGCACGTTCTTCAGCTGGGAGTGATGCCCCGAGCAGGCACGGCGGGCAGGATGAGGGCATGGATCTCGGACTCGCAGGCAAGGTCGTGCTCGTCGTCGGCGGCAGCGGACTCATCGGCAGGGCCACGGCCCGCACGCTGATCGCGGAGGGCGCCACCGTCGTGCTGGCCTCCCGGGGCGGCGAACGCCTCGCGAGCGCCGCGGAGGAGCTGGGGACCGAGAGCGTCGCCTTCGACGCCCGCGACGCCGACTCGGTCGCCGCGGGTGTCGCCGAGGCGGTCGCGCTGCACGGGCGGCTCGACGCCGCCGTGATCACCGCGGCGCCCTCGGCCTCCACGCTCGACACCGCGCGCGACCGCGATCCTGCGCAGATCCTCGAGGCGCTGGACGGCAAGGCCCTCGGATTCCTGCGCGTCGCCGAGGCGGTCGCGCCGCACCTGCACGCGGGCGGCGCCGGGCGCATCGTCGGCGTGAGCGGGCAGAACGCGCGGCTCACCGCATCCGTCACCGGCGCGGTGCGCAACCAGGTGCTCATCACGATCGCGAAGATCCTGGCGGATGCGCACGCAGGCACCGGCACGACCGTCAACGTCGTGAACCCCGGCCCGGTGCGCGAGGACGCGGCGCACGGCCGCCCCGGCACGGCCGAGCCGGGCGACTCCTCGCCCGAGGAGGTGGCCGCGGCGATCGTGTTCCTGCTCTCGCGGCAGGCCGCCGCGATCAGCGGCGAGCAGATCGCGCTCGGCCACCGGCTGCGGGGCGTGCAGGACTGAGGCCCGCGGCCGCTCGGCGTCCGCTCAGCGCGGGCCGAGCAGCACCGGCCCGGTGCCGGGCAGCTCCACTGCGCCGAGGCCGAGCCACGCCGCCGTGCGCTCCATCGCCGGCTCGAGCTCGGCCATCACCCGCGCCGGGTCGGCGCCGTGCTCGATGCCGACGCGGTGCGCGCGCAGCACCCCGGCCTTGCGATCGCTCTTGATGTCGACGCGGGCGACGAGCTCGTCGCCGAGCAGGAACGGCAGCACGTAGTAGCCGTGCACGCGCTGCTCGGCCGGCGTGTAGATCTCGATGCGGTAGTGGAAGTCGAAGAGCCGCTCGGTGCGCGGTCGGAACCAGACCAGGTTGTCGAAGGGCGTCAGCAGCGTGCTCGCCTCGATGCGGCGGGGCCTGCGGGCCTCGGCGTGCAGGTAGGCCGGTTCCCTCCATCCGCTCACCTCGACCGGCTCGAGCTCGCCGGCCGCGACGAGCGCCGCAATCGCGGGCGCCGTCTCGGCGCGCGACATGCGGAAGTAGTCGCGCAGGTCGGGCTCGGTCGCGATGCCCTGCGCCCGGGCGGCGAGCCTCACGAGCTCCAGCTGCGACTCGGCGGCCGGCCGCTCGACGAGCAGCTCGGGCGGGGCGACGCGCTCGACGAGGTCGTAGAGCCGTTCGAAGTTGATGCGGCGCGCTGCCGCGACCTCTCCGGCCCAGAACAGGTACTCGGCGCCGGTCTTGCCGAGGTGCCAATCCCACATCTCGCGCTGCTCGCGCGGCGCGCGCTCGTAGCCGAGCTCGCTCGAGCGCAGCGGCCCGCGGTCGGCGATCTGCGAGCGGATGGACGCCAGCGCCTCCGGGTGCTCGCTCGGGAAGCGGCGGATGGACCCCCACGCCTGATCGCGCACGAGCCGCTTGCGCCAACCGAACTGCGCGTAGGCCTCGGGGCTGAGGATGGACGCCTCGTGCGCCCAGTACTCGAGCAGCTCGGGCTTGCGGCGGCCGGGCGCGTGCGCGGTGAGCCGGTCGAGCAGGGCGCGGTCGTAGGCGCCGAGCCGCGAGAAGAACGGCAGGTAGTGCGAGCGGCTGAAGACGTTCACCGAGTCGAGCTGCACGACGGCGAGCCGGCGCATCGTGCGCCGCAGGTGCCCCAGGTTCACGGTCTCGGGCTGCGGGGCGCCGAAGCCCTGCGCGGCGAGGGCGATCCGGCGCGCGGCGGCGATGCTCAGGCGGGGCATGCGGTCGATCCTCGCAGGCGCCGCCGACACCCGCATCCGCTCGTCGGGCTGCAGGGACCGCGGCGAGCGCACCCCCTTGACGGGGGCCATCCGCTCGCCTACTTTTCTCGGAAAGCGTTTTCCTTAACCTGGAGATTCAATGACGAATCGTTCGAGACCCCCTGCCCGGATGCGCGCGACGGCCCTCGCCGGCAGCGCCGTGATCGCCCTCGGCCTCTTCGGCGGCGCACTGCCCGCCGCCGCCGAGGAGGTGCCGACCGGCCCCGCCGACCGGCCCGGCCCGCAACTCGAAGAGCTGGGCCGCGGCCTCGTCGCGGTCACCGCCGAAGGCGGCATCCACCTCAGCTGGAGACTGCTCGGCCATGAGGTGACCGGGTACTCCGCGACCGGCGTCACCGGCGCCGACTTCACCGTGCTGCGCGACGGCGAGCCGATCGCGACCGTCACCGACCGCACCGCCTACCTCGACGCCGGAGGCACCGCGACGAGCGAGTACACCGTCGTGTCGAGCGACGGCGACGTCAGCGACCCGGTGGTGCCGAGCCCGGACTCCTACCTCGACATCCCGCTGCAGCGGCCCGCCGGCGGCACGACGCCGCCCGGCGTGATCCACCCGCTGGGCGAGGCGTACACCTACAGCGCCGGCGACGCGAGCGTCGCCGATCTCGACGGCGACGGCGAGCTCGAGTACCTCGTCAAGTGGGACCCGTCGAACGGCAAGGACGTGTCGCAGGTCGGCTACACGGGCACGGTCTACCTCGACGCGTACAAGCTCGACGGCGAGCTGCTGTGGCGGCTCGACCTCGGCGTGAATATCCGCGCCGGGGCGCACTACACGCAGTTCCTCGCGCAGGACTTCGACGGCGACGGCAAGGCCGAGGTCATGCTCAAGACCGCGCCCGGCACGCGCACGCTGCCCGGCGGCGACGCCGCGCTCGCCGAGTACGTGACCATGCCCGCGGAGGACATCGAGGCCGGCTGGACCCACCAGGACGACTACCGCTACTCGGCGGCCGACTGGCGCGAGCACCTCATCCGCATCTTCGAGGGCTGGCACGACCGCGAGGAGGTGCGCAGCGGGCAGTGGCCGGCGACCATCGAGCAGGCGCTCGGCGCCGCGGAGGCCGAGTTCGCGTATCCGCTCGCCGAGGCCGACGCCGCGACGCTCGCGGACCGCTTCATCGACGTCTACGCGCCCGGCCGCAGCCCCAACAACAAGCTGCGCCAGTTCGAGGGCTTCGTCCTCACCGGCCCCGAGTACCTGACGGTGCTCGACGGCGCGAGCGGTGCCGAGCTGCACACCGAGCACTACACGCCCGACCGCGGCGACGACGGCCTGCTCTGGGGCGACTACGCGATGGGCCGCATCGAGCCCGGCAACCGGGTCGACCGGTTCCTCGCCGCCACCGCCTACCTCGACGGCGAGCGCCCGAGCGCGATCTTCGCCCGCGGCTACTACACCCGCACCAACATCGTCGCCTACGACTGGGACGGCGAGACCCTCACGCAGCGCTTCCACGCCGACAGCGGCCACGCGCCCATGCGCAACCCCTTCAACGACGGCCCCCACGGCGTCGAGGGCACCTCGAAGGAGTGGGGCACGTTGACCACGCAGGGCTTCCACTCGCTGAGCGTGGCGGATGTGGACGACGACGGGAAGCAGGAGATCGTCTACGGCTCGGCGACCCTCGACGACGACGGATCGCTGCTCTACAGCTCGTACGACACCGTCCGACCTCCCACCGGCGCTCCGGTGAGCCCGATCGCGGGGACCAAAGCGAAGCTGGGCCACGGGGACGCCATGCACGTGGGCGACTTCCATCCGGACCGTCCTGGTCTCGAGATCTTCACCGTCCACGAGGGCGGGCCGTACGCCCCCTACGGCTGGGTGATGCGCGCCGCCGAGGACGGCGAGATCCTCTTCGGCCAGTACACCGGGCGCGACACCGGCCGCGGCATGGTCGGCGACGTGCGCCCGGATGTGCCCGGCCTCGAGGTCTGGTCGGGCAACCCGCCGAATCAGGCCGATCCCGCGGCCAGCGGGCTCTACTCCGCGGCCGGGAAGCGGCTCGGCGACGCTATCCCTGGGACGAACGCGAGCATCCGCTGGGCCGGTGACGGCACGACGCAGCTCGTGAACGGCTCGGAGGACGCGACGCCCACGATCGACGACCCGACCCGCGGACCGCTCCTCACCGCCGAGGGCACGCGCACCAACAACGGCACCAAGGGCAACCCCTCGCTCGTCGCGGACGTGCTGGGCGACTGGCGCGAAGAGCTCGTGGTGCGCACCGTCGACAGCAGCGCGCTGCGCATCTACACGTCGACCGAGGAGACGGACCGCAAGCTCTTCACACTGCTGCACGACCCGCAGTACCGCGTCGACGTGACCCGGCAGCAGACCACCTACAACCAGCCGGCGTACCCGAGCTTCTACCTGGCCTCCGACACCGACTGGTCGACCGTGCCGCTGCCGACCACCGCGGTGACGCCGGATGCGCCCGCCTCCGCCGACGGGGTCGTCACGATCCCGTCGACCGAGGGGGTGCGGTACCTGCTCGACGGCGAACCGGTCGAGGCCGGCGAGATCGACGTGCGAGCGGATGCGGGCACCGCGTCGGCCGATGGCGCATCGGCAGCGTCCGGGCGGTTCGGTGTCTCGACGGCGCTGGCCCGGGACGCCTCGGTGTCACTCGCGGCGGTCGCGGCGCGCGAGGTGACGGTCACGGCCGAGCCCGAGCGCTGGTACCGCCTGGCCGCGGATGCCACCGCGTCGTGGACCTTCGCGGTCGCCGACCCGGGCGCACCCGGCACGGGCGACGGCGGCGGCACGGGCGGCGGCTCCGAGCCGGGCACGGGAACCGGCACCGGCGGGACCGAGTCCGGCACCGCCGCGACCGGCGGCACCGGCAGCCTCTCGACCACGGGCGCCGACCTGCCCGTGCCGCTCATCGCGGGCGCACTGCTCGCGCTGCTCGCCGGCGCCGGCCTGCTCATCGGCCGCCGGGTGCGGGGCAGCAGGGACTGACACCGCACGATCTGCGGGGCCCGGGGGGGGGGGGGCCCGGGCCCCCGGGGGGGGGGCCGCCCGGGCCGCGGGGGGCCCCGGCCCCCCCGCCCCCCCCCCCCCCCGGGGGGGGGGGGGCGGGGCGCCCCCCCCCCCCCCCCCCCCGCTGCTGCGCGCCTCCGCGGCCTCAGGTCGCCGCGGCCAGCAGCTCGCGGGTGAAGGGGTGCTCGGGCTCGAGCAGCACCCGAGCGACGGGGCCCTGCTCCACGAGCTCCCCGGCGCGCATGACCGCGACGGTGTCGCCGATGCGGCGCACCACCTCGAGGTCGTGCGTCACGACGAGCACCGCGAGGCCGCGCTCGCGGCGCAGCCGGTCGAGCAGGTCGAGGATCGTGCCGCGCACCGCCGCGTCGAGCGCCGAGACGGGCTCGTCGGCCACGAGCACGTCGGGCTCGCTCGCGAGCGCCCGAGCGATGGCGAGCCGCTGGCGCTGACCGCCCGAGAGCTCGCGCGGCCGCCGTTCCAGCAGCGCGGGGTCGAGCGACACGTCCACGGCGAGCGAGCGGATGCGGTCCGCCCGGCCCCCGCGCACCACCCCGGCCTCGGCGAGCGCCTCGCCGAGGATCGCGCGCCCGGTCCAGCGCGGGTCGAAGCTCGCGAGCGGGTCCTGGCCGATGAGCTGGATGCGCCCGCGCCGCTCGCGCCGCGACCGCTCGGGCAGTGCGCTCCACGGTTCGCCGTGCAGGAGGGCGTCGCCCGCATCAGCCCTTTCCAGGCCCAGCAGCAGTCGCGCGAGCGTGGTCTTGCCCGAGCCGGACTCGCCGAGCAGCCCCAGCACCTCGCCGCGGCGCAGCACCAGGTCGGCGCCGGCCACGGCGGTCGTGGCGCCGAAGCGCTTGACGAGCCCGCGCCCCTCGAGCACGATCGGCCTCGAGCTCGAGGCGTCGCGCTGCGTCTCAGCGCCGGTCGCGGCCGAGTCGCGCACGGGCGAGGGGTGCGCCGCCTCGACCAGGGCGACGGCCGCCGGGTGCACCGGCGCCGCGAGCAGGGCGGCCGTCGGCCCCTGCTCCACCAGCTCGCCCTCGTGCATCACGGCCACGCGGTCGGCGATGCGGGCGACCGCGCCGAGATCGTGGCTGACAAGCACGATCGCGGTGCCGCCGGCCTTGAGCTCGGCGAGCAGCTCGAGGATGCGCGCCTGCACCGTCGCGTCGAGCGCGGTGGTCGGCTCGTCGGCGACGAGCACGTCGGGCCCCGCGGCGAGCGCCGAGGCGATGAGCGCGCGCTGGCGCTGCCCGCCCGAGAGCTCGTGCGGGTACGACCGCGAGCGCCCGGGCAGCTGCACCCGCGCGAGCATCGCGTGCACGCCGTCGAGCGCGAGGTGGTGGATGCGCAGCGGCTCGGCCACCTCCGATCCGATCCGGCGCAGCGGGTCGAGGGCGCTCAGCGCATCCTGGTTGACGAGCGCGATGCGGCGACCGCGCAGGCGACGCCAGGCGCGCTCGCCGAGGCGGCGCGCATCCGTCCCCCCGATCTGCAGAGCGGATGCGCCCACCCGGCCCGGCGCGAGCCCCAGCAGCGCGCGGGCGGTGAGCGTCTTGCCCGAGCCGGAGGCGCCGACGACGGCCAGGCACTCCCCCGCGGCGAGGTCGAGGTCGACGCCGCGCAGCAGCTCGACCCCGTCGATCGCGAGCCGCAGCCCGCGCACGTGCAGCGCGGGCGCTGCGACTTCGGTTCCGGCCGCGCTCATCGCCGACCTCCCAGCCAGCGGCCGAGCACGCTCGCGCACACGACCGACACCGTGATCGCGGCGCCCGGGAACACCGCGACCCACCAGGCGGTGCCGAGCAGGTTGCGGCCCTCCGAGAGCAGCACGCCCCATTCCGGCGCCGGCGGCGTGGCGCCGAGACCGAGGAAGCCGAGGCCAGCGGCCGAGACGATCGCGGTGCCGAGGCCGAGCGCGGCCATGGTCAGCAGCGGCCCGAGCAGGTTCGGCAGCACGTGGCGCAGCACCCGCTTCCAGGGACGCTGACCGAGCACGAGCGCGCTCTCGACGAAGGCGCTGCGGGCGAGCTGCTGGGTGCGCACCCGCGCGACCCGCGCGTAGGCGGGCACCGCAGCGAGCGCGACGGCGACCAGCACCGAACCGGTGCCCGGGCCGAGGATGGCGATCAGCAGCAGCGCGACGAGAAACTCCGGCAGCGCCATGAGCACGTCCACGGCCCTGGCGAGCACGCCGTCGACGCGACGCGGCGCGAGCCCGGCGAGGGCGCCGAGCAGCCCACCCGCGACGAGCGCGAGGCCGGTGGCGCCCAGGCCGAGGCCGAGCGAGGCGCCGGCGCCGTGCACCACGCGGGTGAAGACATCGCGGCCCGAGCGGTCGGTGCCGAACCAGTGCGCGGAGTCGGGCGGCAGGGTGCCGGCCCGCGCATCGGTCGCCGTCGGCGAGCCCGGCGCGATGAGCGACGGCCAGAGCGCCGCGAGCAGCAGCAGGGCGAGCACGATGGCGGCGATCAGGGCCGGTACGGCGCCGGGGCGCCAGCGCGGCAGCACGAGGGCGCGACGGGCGCCGGGTACGACGGCGCTCATCCGCTCGTCCCGTCCCGCAGCCGCGGGTCCAGCGCCCGGGCCCCGAGGTCCGCCACCTGCGACAGCACGGCGAACACGAGCCCCGAGAGCACGACGAGCGCCATCACCACCGGCAGGTCGCGGTTGAGGATCGCGGTGAGCACCATGCGCCCGAGCCCGGCCCGTCCGAACACGGTCTCGACGAGCACCGCCCCGCCGAGCAGCGAGCCGAGCAGGTAGCCGGCGAGGGCGAGCGTGCCGACGCCGGCGTGGCGCAGGGTGTGGCCGAGCAGGCGGAGGGGCCCGGCGCCGCGGGCGCGCACCGTGAGGGCGAAGGGCTCCGCGGCCGCCGCGTCGAGCCCCTCGCGCAGCACCTGCCCGAGGATCGCGGCGACCGGGATCGCGAGCGTGAGGGCCGGCAGCACGAGCGAGGAGGCGTCGCGCGTCGCGATGACGGGGAACCAGCCGAGCCCGAAGGAGAAGACGGTGATGAGCAGCAGACCCGACCAGAACGTGGGCGTGCTGGCGGCGACGAGCTCCACGGCCGAGACGACGCCGCGCAGCGCGCCGCGCGACAGCACGGTGCCGATGAGCGCCAGCAGCACGGCGAGGCCGAGCGCGGCGGCGGCGAGCTGCAGCGTCGGCGCCACGGCCGAGCCGATCACCTCGGCGACGGGCTGGCGCGCCTGGTACGAGGTGCCGAGATCGCCGACGAGCAGCCCGCCGAGGTACTGCAGGTAGCGCAGCCAGGCCGGCAGCCCCAGCCCGAGCTCCTCGCGCACCCGGTCGCGGGTCTGCTCGCCCACCTGCGCGTCGACGCCGAGGATCGTGTCGACCGGGTCGCCGGGCACGAGCTGCAGCGCCAGGAAGGCGAGGGTAGCGGCGCCCCAGAGCACGACCAGCACGGCGCCGAGCCGGCGCAGCGCGGCGCGCAGCAGCGCCCCCCCCCGCCGCGCGGGGCGCCCGGCCGGGCGCCCCCCGGGCGCGGACCCCCCCCCCCGCGGGCGGCGCCGGCGGGGCCCCGCCCCCGCCCGCCGGGCGCGGGGGGGGGGGGGGCCCCGAGGCCAGGGCTGCGGTCACGCTCCCGAGCGTGTCAGACCGACACCCCGAGGAACAGCGGGCGACCGTAGATGTCGTAGCTCAGCCCCTCGACGTCGCTCGACGAGGCGGTGATGCGGGTCGGCGCGTAGAGCGGCACGATGGCCCACTGCTCGGCGTTCCACTGCTGCACCTGCTCGTAGAGCGCGGCCTGCTCGGCGATGTCGGTCGAGGCCGCGGCCTCGTCGAGGATCGCGTCGAGCGCGGGGTCCGAGACCGCCGAGGCGTTCTGGAAGCCGCCGGTCTGCAGGTGGTTGGCGAGCACCTCGCCGCCGGTGCCGGCGAAGCTCCAGTCGGTGACGTCGATCTCCTTGGGGCCGTAGAGCGCGTTGTAGGCCGCGGGCTCGACGACGCTGCGCACGAGCTCGACGCCGATGTCCGCGAGGTCCTGCTGGATGAGGTCCGCGAGCGCCGCCGCGTCGTCCGGCTGCGGGGTCCACGCCACCCACTCCACGCTCAGGCGCTCGCCGTCCTTGGTGCGGAAGCCCTCCGCATCCGATCCGGTCCAACCGGCGTCCTCGAGCAGCGCCTCGGCGGCGTCGGCGTCGAAGGGCCAGCTCTCCTCGAGCGCGGCGTCGTAGCCGGGGGTGGTCGAGGTCAGGGCGCTCCAGGCGCGCGGGTAGCCCTCGCCGTAGACGCTCTCGACATCGGCCTCGACGTCGATGCCGCGGGCCACGGCCTCGCGCACGCGCACGTCGGTCAGGGCGCCGCGGTTCACGTTGAGGTACAGCGAGTAGGGCACGCCCGGCAGCTCCCACACCTCGGTCTCGGCGTCGCCCAGCTGGTCGACGTCGGTCGGCAGCACGTCGGCGATGACCTGGGCTTCGCCACTGGTCAGCGCGCCGTTGCGCACCGAGGCCTCGGGCAGGATCCGGATGTCGAGCGTCTGCGCCGTGCCGATCTCCGCGCCCTCGGGGGCCCAGCCGTAGTCGGCGTTGCGCTCGAGCACGAGCTCCTGGTCGGGCACGTACTCGCTCAGCACGAACGGGCCGCTGCCGACGGTGGCCTCGGGGCCGCCGGCGGCGAGGTCGGCCTGCTCGAGCTCGAGCGAGGCGGGCGAGTAGACGCCGAGGAACGGGGTCGCGAGGCCCGACAGGAACGGCGCGAAGGGGCGCGCGAAGTCGAAGCGGATGGTCCGCTCGTCCACCACGACCGCCTCCTGGAAGGCGCTGCCCTCCGGGTCCTCGGTGTTGTAGCCGATGAGCGAGGCGGCCTTCGCCGACACGGTCCCGGGGTCGATCACGTGGTCGATGTTGGCCTTCACGACCTCGGCGTCGAGCGTCTCGCCGTCGCTGAAGGTCACGTCGTCGCGCAGCGTGAAGGTGTAGCTCAGTCCGTCGTCGGCCGGCTCCCACGACTCGGCGAGCCAGGGCGAGAAGCTGCCGTCGGCGTTCTGCGCCACGAGCGAGTCGAAGACGTTGCGCAGCACGAGCGCGCTCGAGTCGAGCTGCGTGGAGTGCGGGTCCATCTTGCCGTTCGAGAGGTTCGCCCCCTCGATCGCGAAGGTCACCGTGCCGCCGTCGCCGCCGTCGGCGGGCGCGGCGCAGCCGGCGAGGCCGAGACCGGCGACGACGACGAGAGCGGTGGCTGCGGTGCTGCGGGCATGACGGGGCATGAGTGTCCTCCGGAAGGAGCGGATGCGGGTTGCTGTCACCATAGCAATAACTGAACGGGGTCCAGTTATTCCCGATCCGGCCCGCCATACTGGAGCGGATGCCGAGCACCCCGTCCCCGCGCCCCGCCCGCGGCCGTCCGCGCCGCGCGAGCCGCGACATCCTCGAGGAGGCGGCGTACGAGCTGTTCCTCGAGCAGGGCTACGCGGGCACCACGGTCGACCAGATCGCGAGCCGCGCGGGCGTGAGCCGCGGCACCTTCTTCAACTACTTCGCCGCCAAGAGCGACGTGTTCTGGACCCAGGTCGACGACGCCGTGGCGGAGCTGCCCGGGTACCTGGCCGCCTCCGATCCGTCCCTGCCGCCCCTGCGGGCGATCGGCGAGGCGCTGGCCGACGTCGCCGGCCACTTCGGCCCCGACCGGGTGCCGTGGGTCCTCAACCAGTACGAGGTCGTGGGCAGCGCCGAGGAGGTGCAGGCCAGCGCGATCCGCCGGCTCACCCGCAACGAGCTCGTGCTGCGCCACTTCGCCGCGGCCCGGCTGGGGACGGATGCGGATGCGCTGCTCCCCCGCGTCATCGCCACCACGGCGATCGCCGCCGCCACCGCGGCCGTGCTCGCCTGGGCCGGCGCCGGACCGGGTCGCGGCGCGCTCGAGCCCTACCTGCTGCGCGCGCTGGCGCCGCTCGCGGACGGCTTCGAGCGCTCCTCCTGATCCGAGCCCGCGCTCAGCCCTGCTGCAGCGCCAGCGAGTTCAGCGCGGTGCGCAGCTGCGGCAGCAGCGACTCCGCCGAGGCGCCGTCGACCGTGGCGACGGCGACGACGGTGTCGGAGAAGTAGGCGTGCGGCACGACGGCGATGCGCAGCGACTGCACGAGCGCGCCCGCCTCGGCGCTGTCGAAGGAGGCCTCGAGCGCGAAGCCCGGCAGGTCGAGCACCGGCTCGTTGCGGCGGGCGAGCTCGGCGTAGCCGGGAGCGCCGTCGAGGCGCCCCAGCACGGCCGCCACGGCCTCCTCGAGGGTGCGCGCGCCGGGGGTGCGCAGCACCGAGACGCAGACGTTGGCGCGGAAGGCGTCGACCTCGACGGGCGCGCCGCCGGCGAGCACGGTCTCGGGCACGGCGATCGGCGACCACCCCTCCGGCAGCTCGATGGCGAGCGCGGGGTAGGCGGGGAAGAGCTCGCTCGGGAAGGCGATGGTGTCGGCCATGGGGGTCCTCTCGGCAACGGCGGTCGGCGGCGCGGCTGTCGACGCTACCGGAGCGGCTCGCACGACCACCGCGAGCGGCACCCGCCGCGGGTACCATGGACGCCGATCCCCCATCCAGGCACCCACACCCGGTGCCGCCAATACAGGAGCGCCGCCATGACGTCCATCCCCGAGAAGCCCGCCCTCGAAGGCCTCGAGCAGAAGTGGGGGCCAGTCTGGGAGGACCGCGGCACCTACCTGTTCCCGCGCGAGCGCGCCACCAAGGCGAACTTGTTCTCCATCGACACCCCGCCGCCGACCGCCTCCGGCTCGCTGCACATCGGTCACGTCTTCAGCTACACGCACACCGACGTCGTCGCCCGGTTCCAGCGGATGCGCGGCAAGGACGTCTTCTACCCGATCGGCTGGGACGACAACGGCCTGCCGACCGAGCGCCGCGTGCAGAACTACTACGGCGTGCGCTGCGACCCGACGCTGCCCTACGACCCCGACTTCACCCCGCCCTTCGAGGGCGGCGACAACAAGTCGTCGAAGGCCGCCGACCAGCTGCCGATCTCGCGCCGCAACTTCATCGAGCTCTGCGAGCGCCTCACCGTCGAGGACGAGCAGCAGTTCGAGGACCTCTGGCGCACCCTCGGCCTCTCGGTCGACTGGAAGCAGACCTACCGCACCATCAGCCCGGAGTCGCAGGCCGTCGCGCAGAAGGCGTTCCTGCGCAACCTCGCCCGCGGCGAGGCGTACCAGGCGGATGCGCCCACCCTGTGGGACGTGACCTTCCGCACCGCCGTGGCGCAGGCGGAGCTCGAGGACAAGGAGCAGCCCGGCGCGTACCACCGCCTCGCGTTCCACGGGGCCGACGGCGACATCCACATCGAGACCACCCGTCCCGAGCTCCTCCCCGCCTGCGTCGCCCTCGTCGCCCACCCCGACGACGAGCGCTACCAGCACCTCTTCGGCACCACCGTGCGCACCCCGCTCTTCGACGTCGAGGTGCCCGTCGTGGCGCACCACCTGGCGCAGCAGGACAAGGGCTCCGGCATCGCCATGATCTGCACCTTCGGCGACCTCACCGACGTCATCTGGTGGCGCGAGCTGCAGCTGCCCAACCGCGCGATCATCGGCTTCGACGGCCGCATCGTCAGCGAGGCGCCGGCCGCGATCGAGAGCGAGGCGGGCCGCGCGGCCTACGCCGAGCTCGCCGGCAAGACCATCTTCAGCGCGAAGAAGACCATCGTCGAGCTGCTGCAGGCCAGCGGCGAGATGATCGGCGACGCCCGCGCCATCACCCACCCGGTCAAGTTCTTCGAGAAGGGCGACAAGCCGCTCGAGATCGTCTCGACCCGCCAGTGGTACATCAGCAACGGCGGCCGCGACGACGCGATCAAGGAGCGCCTGGTCGAGCTCGGCAAGGGCATCGACTTCCACCCCGACTTCATGCGGGTGCGCTTCGAGAACTGGGTCAACGGCCTCAACGGCGACTGGCTCATCTCGCGCCAGCGCTTCTTCGGCGTGCCGATCCCCGTCTGGTACCCGCTCGACGGCGACGGCAACCCCGTCTTCGACAGCCCGATCGTGCCCGACGAGGCGTCGCTGCCGGTCGACCCGTCGTCGGATGCACCGGCCGGTTACGACGAGAGCCAGCGCGGTGTGCCGGGCGGCTTCCAGGGCGAGCTCGACGTCATGGACACCTGGGCCACCTCGTCCCTGACCCCGCAGCTCGCGGGCGGGTGGGAGCGCGACCCCGAGCTCTTCGACCTGGTGTTCCCGTACGACGTGCGTCCGCAGGGGCAGGACATCATCCGCACCTGGCTCTTCTCCACCGCCCTGCGCTCGCTGCAGGAGCACGAGGGCGTCGCGCCCTGGAGGCACGCCAGCATCTCGGGCTTCATCGTCGACCCCGACCGCAAGAAGATGTCGAAGTCGAAGGGCAACGTCGTCACCCCGGCGGGCCTGCTCGTCGAGCACGGCTCCGACGCGGTGCGCTACTGGGCGGCCAGCTCGCGCCTCGGCACCGACGCCAGCTTCGACCCGCAGAACCCGAAGCAGATCAAGATCGGCCGCCGCCTCTCGATCAAGGTGCTCAACGCGGCCAAGTTCGTCTACTCGTTCCCGGTGCTCGCGCCGGCGACCGGCGGCGAGCCCGTCGCGCCGACCGAGGCCCTCGACCTCGACCTGCTCGCGGAGCTGTCGAAGGTCGTCGCCACCGCGACGAAGGCCTTCGACGAGTTCGACCACGCGCGCGCCCTCGAGACCGCCGAGCAGTTCTTCTGGACCTTCTGCGACGACTACCTCGAGCTCGTCAAGGAGCGCGCCTACGGCACCGCCGAGGGTGCGGACGAGGCCTCGCAGGCCTCGGCCGTCACGGCCCTGCGCCTCGCGATCGACGTGCTGCTGCGCCTGTTCGCCCCGTTCATCCCGTTCGCCACGGAGGAGGTCTGGAGCTGGACGCACGAGGGCAGCGTGCACAACGCCGCCTGGCCGAGCGTCGACGAGCTGCCGGCGACCGAGCCGACCGGGCTCCTTGGCCTCACCGGCCAGGCGCTCATCGGCATCCGCCGGGCGAAGACGGATGCGAAGGCCTCGCAGCGCACGCCCGTCACCTCGGCGACGGTGACCGTGCCGGCCGAGCAGGTGGCGCTCATCGCGCTCGCCGCCGGCGACCTCGCCGCGGTCGGCCGCATCGCCGAGCTCGAGTTCGCGGCCGGCGACGAGATCGGCGTCTCGGCCATCGAGCTCGAGGTCCCCGCGGCGGAGCAGGCCTGATGCAGCTCGGCACGCGCTGGGCGCTCGACGCGACGCCGCCCGCCCAGCTGCCGGCGGCGGTCGTCAGAGCCGTCCGCGGGGTCGAGGCCGAGCTGGCCGAGTATCGCGAGTCGGGCCGCTCGACCGAGGGCTGGCGCTGGACGCTCACCTGGCTCGAGGGACGGCCGATCGTCGACCTCGACGACGGCACGAGCATCCGCTACGACGAGGCCCGCGACCTCGCCGTGGTGATCGAGCCTCAGGACTGAGTTCGCAGCACGAAGGGCCGTTCCCCGTAGGGAGCGGCCCTTCGTCGTCGCGCTACGCCCGCGCGAGGATCTCGTTGTGCGGCATGTTGAACAGGCCGTTCGGCGCCGCGGTCCACTCCCGCCAGGCGTCCGAGATGCGCTGCAGGTCGTCGGGGGTCGCGAGCCCCCACTCCACGGCCTGGCGCGCGAAGTCGGAGTGCAGGGCGCGGTCGGCCCACGAGCCGCCCCACCAGTCGCGCTCGCCCTGGTCGGCGAAGCACCAGATGGTCGCCGTGGCGGTGACCTCCTCGAAGCCGGCGCGCTGCGCCCAGTCGAGCAGCTGCGGGCCGGCGTCGGGCTCGCCGCCGCCGCGCCGCGCCACCCGCTCGTAGAGGTCGCGCCACTGCTCGATGCCCTCGATCCAGGGGAACCAGCGCACCCCGCCGTAGTCCACGTCGCGCACGGCGACGAGGCCGCCCGGCTTGGTCACGCGGCGCATCTCGCGCAGCGCCGCCACCGGGTCGGCCATGTACTGCATCACCTGGTGCGCGTGCACGATGTCGAAGGTGTCGTCCTCGAAGTCGAGCGCGTAGACGTCGCCCTCGCGGTACTCGAGGTTCGTCAGCCCCTCGGCGAGGGCCTCGGCCCGCGTGCGCGCCACGATCTCCTCGCCGGCGTCGATGCCGACGACCCGGCCGGCGTGCAGGCGTCGGGCGAAGTCCTTCGTGATCGTGCCGGGACCGCTGCCCACGTCGAGCAGGTGCAGCTCGGGGCTCAGGTGCGGCGCCAGGTAGGCGGCGGAGTTCTCGACGGTGCGGCGCGCGTGCACGCGCAGCACGCTCTCGTGGTGGCCGTGCAGGTACTGCTGCACGGCGGGCGAAGGCTCGTTGCTCACGCGCACCATGCTACGAGCGCAGCGCGCACCGTCGGACACGAGCGGATGCCCCACCGCTACCGCAGCGCCGCCACCGCCTGCAGCGCCAGCACCGCCCACGCCCCGGCGAGCAGGAACGGGCCGAAGGCGATCGCCTGCCCGCGCCGCAGCCTCCGCGCCACGAGCCCCGCGATGCTCACCGCCCCGCCGCCGAGCAGCGCGAGCAGCAGCGCCAGCAGCAGGGGCTCGACACCGAGCGAACCGAGCGTCAGGGCCAGCGCCGCGCCCAGCTTGGCGTCGCCCATGCCGAGCCCGCCGACGAGGCTCAGCACCACGAGCACGGCACCGGTGCCGAGACCGGCGAGCAGCGGCGTCCAGTCGCCGAGCGCCCCCGCGGCGAGCGCCGCGAGCAGCGCGAGGGCCAGGTTCGGCAGCACGAGCCGGTTGGGCAGCCGGTGCTCGCGCACGTCGGCGAGCCAGAGCAGCGGCGTCACGGCGGCGAGGTGCAGCGCGGGCGCGAGCGCCGCCCGCTCCCCCAGCACCAGCACCGCGACGGCTGCGAGCAGGGCGGAGGCGACCGTGACGATCGCGGCGCCCGGCGCCCGCATCCGCTCGCCCGCCTCCTGCCGGGAGGACCCGCGCCGCACGCGCGACGGCGGTGCGATCGATGCTGCGGGCGCTGCGTCCATGCTGCGACGCTAGCCGCGCCGCCGCTCCGCGCCCCGCGCCGTCCACAACCACGGCGGAGACGAAGGACGCCCTCCGCAGCGGCTGCGGAGGGCGTCCCGGATCCTGCCGGCGTCAGCCGGGCTCGTTGCCCTCCAGCAGCCCGGTCACCAGCGCGGCGATCGCGCTGCGCTCCGAGCGGGTGAGCGTCACGTGGCCGAAGAGCGAGTGCCCCTTGAGGGTCTCGATCACGCTCGCGACGCCGTCGTGGCGGCCGACGCGCAGGTTGTCCCGCTGCGCGACGTCGTGGGTCAGCACGACGCGCGAGTTCTGGCCGATGCGCGAGAGCACCGTCAGCAGCACGTTGCGCTCGAGCGACTGCGCCTCGTCGACGATCACGAACGCGTCGTGCAGCGAGCGGCCGCGGATGTGGGTGAGCGGCAGCACCTCGAGGATGCCGCGCTCGATGACCTCGTCGAGCACGTTGTCGCTCACGAGCGCGCCGAGGGTGTCGAATACCGCCTGCGCCCAGGGGTTCATCTTCTCCTGCGCGTCACCGGGCAGGAATCCGAGCTCCTGGCCGCCCACCGCGTAGAGCGGCCGGAAGACCATGATCTTCTTGTGCTGCTGCTGCTCGAGGACGGCCTCGAGCGCGGCGCAGAGCGCGAGGGCGCTCTTGCCCGTACCGGCGCTGCCGCCGAGCGAGACGATGCCGACCTCCTTGTCGAGCAGCAGGTCGATGGCGAGACGCTGCTCGGCGCTGCGTCCGCGCAGGCCGAAGACCTCGCGGTCGCCGCGCACCAGGCTCATCCGTCCCGGCGAGGTGACCCGGGCGAGGGCCGATCCGCGATCCGACTGCACGACGAGCCCGGTGTTGATCGGGAAGCTCTCCCCCTCGGGCAGCGGCAGCGCGTCGCGCTCGTAGAAGTCGGCCATGCGCTCGGCGCTGAGGTGCACCTCGCCGAGCCCTGTCCATCCGCTCTCCACGGCCAGCTCCGCGCGGTACTCCTCGGCGGCGAGGCCGATCGAGGAGGCCTTGACGCGCAGCGGCAGGTCCTTCGAGACGACCGTGACAGCGAAGCCCTCGTTCGCGAGATTCATCGCGACGGCGAGGATGCGGCTGTCGTTGTCGTTCAGCTGCAGACCGCTCGGCAGCACCTTCATGTTGGAGTGGTTGAGCTCCACCCGCAGGCTGCCGCCGTCGCCGACCTCGATCGGGGCGTCGAGACGCCCGTGCTGCACGCGCAGCTCGTCGAGCAGTCGCAGGGCCTGGCGGGCGAAGTAGCCGATCTCGGGGTCGTGGCGCTTGGCCTCGAGCTCCGTGACGACGATGACGGGCAGCACCACCGAGTGCTCCGCGAAGCGGAAGAGCGCCCGCGGATCGGAGAGCAGCACCGAGGTGTCGAGCACGTAGGTGCGCTCCGCGGTCTGGGCCTCGACGGGGCTCGAGGCCCCGCCGATCTCCTGGGTGTGGATCGTGGTGGTGGACTTCTCGAGCTCGGGCACAACCGCTCCCTTCCCGGGAGCGGAGTCCGCACCCGGAACCGGTCATCGTGACGACCACGGGCGTATCGAGAACGAACTTGCGTGGCCGTCTCGATCAGGCACCCTGCCTGATGGAGGCGACGCTACGCCTCCGGGCCGGCGTCGACGGCCGCCGACGCGCTGCCGATCGTTACGAGCGGATGAATTCCCGCTGGACGCCCGCCCGATGCCCCGCATCCGCTGGGCGGAGACGGCTCAGCGGCCGGCGATCGACAGCGACGACGCGTATCCGCGCAGCGCATCCCGCAGCATGCCGAAGGTCTGCTCGTCGGTGCTGACGTGCGCAGAGAGCCGCACCCGGCCATCGCGCACGGTGACCGAGACGCCCTGGTTGTGCAGCGCCGCGGTCAGCGCGGCGAGGCGCTCCGCACCCGGTTCGAGCACCACGATGCCCGCGCGCTCCAGCTCGCTGCGCGGCGAGACGACCGGCACGCCGAACTCGTCGGCGAGGGCGATCAGCCGGGCGGAGCGCTCGAGCACGGCTGCCTGGACGGCGGGCACGCCCACGTCGGCGAGCGACTCGAGCACGGCCGCGAGCCGCGCCTGGGCGATCGGATCGGGCGTGCTCACCTGGTAGGCCGCGGCGCGGCGCGGCGTGACGGCGAGGTCCTGGCCGAACTCGTACTCCAGCCGGTTGTAGCCGGAGAAGACCGGATGCAGCTGGTCGAGCGCGCGCTCGCTGAACGCGAGCAGCCCCGTACCGTGCCCGGCCCGAAGCCACTTGCGCCCGCCCGTCGCCACCACGTCGGCCAGCTCGTACGGCGCGTCGACGACGCCGAAGCCCTGCACCGCGTCGAGCACCAGCAGGCGGTCGCCGATCACCTGGCGCACACCCTCGACATCGGTGACGGCGCCGGTGCGGTAGTCGACGAGGCTCACGACGACCGCGCGGGTCGTGCTGGTTAGCTGCTCGCGGATGGTGCCGGGGGTGATCTGCCCGTACTGCTCGGCGATCCACAGCGGCACGATGCCGCCCAGGTGCTCGGCGGCGCGGGCGATCGCGATCCGCACGCTCGGGAACTCCCCCGCGCCCAGCGCGACTCCCCCGGTGAAGCCGAAGAGCGCGTGCATGAGCCCTGCCGTGGTGCTCGGCTGGAAGCTGATCCGGTCGGCGTCGAAGCCGGTCAGGGCCGCAGCCGCCCGGCGCACTCGCGCGTCCTGGTCGTCCAGCGCGGCGAGGCTGCCGTGCCGTCCGCGGCGCAGCAGCTCGTCCCATCCGCTCTGCTCGGCGACGGCCGCAGCGGTGAGCGGGCCGAAGCTCGCGAAGTCCAGGTAGCCGGGGTCCTCGTCGAAGGCGGCCGAGTACTCCTCGATCGTCGTCATGCTGCGAGTCTCCCACGCCGTCCCGGAGAGGACCCGGGACGGATGCTGGGCGCGGTCAGCCGCCGAAGCGCCGGTTGCGCCGAGCGAAGTCGCGCAGCGCGCGCAGGAAGTCGACCTCACGCATGTCGGGCCCGAGCGCCTCCATGAAGTAGAACTCGCTGTGCGCGCTCTGCCAGAGCATGAAGTCGCTGAGCCGCTGCTCGCCGGAGGTTCGGATCACGAGGTCGGGATCGGGCTGCCCGCCCGTGTAGAGGTGCTCGCCGATGAGCTCGGGCGTCAGCCGCTCGGCCAGGTCCTCGAGACTGCCGCCCTCGCGGCCGTGGTGGTCGACGATCGCGCGCATCGCATCGACGATCTCGCGGCGCCCGCCGTAGCCGACGGCGAGGTTCACGTGCAGGCCCGTGTTGCCCGCGGTACGGGCCTCGGCGGCCTCGAGGGCCAGGGCCAGCGGCTCGGGCAGCCCCTCGGTCGAACCGACGTGCTGCACGCGCCAGCCGCGCACGTGCGAGAGCTCCTCGGCGAGGTCGGCGATGATCTCGCAGAGCTCGCCGAGCTCCGCGCTCTCCCTCGAGGAGAGGTTGTCGACCGAGAGCAGGTACAGGGTGACGACGTTGACGTCGAGCTCCTCGCACCACTCGAGGAACTCGCGCATCTTGGCGGCGCCGGCGCGGTGGCCGTGCGCGGCCGTCTCGAGGGCCTGCAGGCGGGCCCATCGGCGGTTGCCGTCGATGATCATGGCGACGTGGTGCGGCCGCTCCTGACCGGCGAGCATCCGGCGCAGTCGGCGCAGGTAGAGCCCGTAGAGCAGCCCTCTGAATCCGGGATCGCGGCGGTTCGGCACGGGCTCACGCTAGTCCATCGACCGCCCAGCCGAGGCGCTTCGGCGCTCCCGTACACTGACGCCATGTCCAGGCCCGACGACGCCCCATCCGCTCAGCGCGCGGAGGGCGAGCCGGCCGCGGATCTGCCTCATCTGCCGCTGCTCGACGAGGCGCTCTCCGCCCCGCAGCAGGACGTCAAGCCCACCTGGCGCGGTTGGCTGCACGCCGGCACCTTCCCGGTGTCGATCGCCGCCGGCATCGTGCTCATCTGCCTCGCTGACGGCACGGCGGCCAAGCTCGCCTCCGCGGTCTTCATGACCACCTCGATGCTCCTCTTCGGCATCTCGGCGCTCTACCACCGCATCGACTGGAAGCCGAAGACGAAGCAGCTCTTCCGCCGCCTCGACCACTCGAACATCTTCCTGCTCATCGCCGGCACCTACACGCCGCTCGGCGTGCTCGCGCTGCCGCCGGAGAAGGGCGGCCTGCTGCTCGCGCTCGTCTGGGCGGGCGCGGCGCTCGGCATCGGCTTCCGCATCTTCTGGACCGGCGCCCCGCGCTGGCTCTACACGCCGCTGTACGTGCTGCTCGGCTGGGCGGCGATCATGTACATGGGCGATCTCTTCGCGGCGAACCCGGCGACCATGGTGCTCGTCATCGTGGGCGGCCTCATGTACACGACCGGCGCGGTGTTCTACGGCTTCAAGCGGCCCAACCCGGTGCCCGGCGTCTTCGGCTTCCACGAGCTGTTCCACACCGCGACGGTGCTGGCGTTCCTCTGCCACTGGACCGCGATCCTGCTCATCGCGATCGAGCCGGCCTACAACGGATCCTGACCGCGCTCGAGGCGATCCCGCGAGGAGCGGACGGGTCGAGCGGATGCGCGGTGCGGTCGCACCGCATCCGCTCACTCCCCTGCGCGCTCAGTCCTGCCGGTCGCCCTGCGGTGCGTCGCCCTCGGCGGCCTCGGCCTCGAGCCGCAGGCGCACCTCCTCGCGGTAGCGCACGCGCCGGATGCGGCGCACCATGCTGACCGCGAGCAGCACGACGGCCGCGGCGAGCAGGAAGATCGCGAAGAAGCCCTGCACGCCCGGGGTGACGGTGTTCTCGTCGAAGCCGGGGCTCGTGGTCGGGGTGGGCAGAGCCGCGAGGACGGCGAGGGGGTGCATGCGGCAGGCTCCGGGGGTGGGGGTCGTACACTGAGGGCTCAACCCTAACCCCCGAGGATGCACCGTGACCGAGGCGAGCCCGACGCTCGAGAGCCGCTACGGCCGCACCCCTCAGGACCGCCGCCGCAACCGCCTGTTCGGCTTCGGTGCCGGCGGAGCGATCATCCTCGCCGCGCTGGTCTGGGTGATCTGGGTCGCCTTCGACGGCACCGCGCCGACGATGGAGGTGCGCGACATCGCGCACTCCTCGACCGATCGCGAATCGTCGGTCACCTACGAGCTCTCGCTCGCACCCGGCACCGAGGCCTCCTGCGCCGTGCAGGCGCTCGACGAGCGGCACGGCATCGTGGGCTGGAAGGTCGTCGAGGTGCCCGCCTCCGAGCAGTACACGCGGGTGCTGCAGGAGACCGTGCGCACCACCGCGCCGGCGAACACAGCCTTGATCTACAAGTGCTGGCTGCCGTAGCCTGAAGGATCAACCCGCGGGCCGGTCGGATTCGACCGGTCCTCTTCTTTGGTCAGCGCGCACCGCCGTCGAGGCACGGCGCGCTGTGAGGAGCATCACCATGAGCAACGACAACGTCACCTGGCTCACCCAGGAGGCCTTCGACCGCCTGCAGGCCGAGCTGGACGAGCTGAGCGGTCCCGCGCGCACCGAGATCACCAAGCGCATCGAGGCGGCCCGCGAGGAGGGCGACCTCAAGGAGAACAGCGGCTACCACGCCGCCAAGGACGAGCAGGGCAAGATGGAGGCCCGCATCCGCCAGCTCACCGTGCTGCTGCGCGACGCCACCGTCGGCGAGGCGCCCGCGAGCAACGGCGTCGCCGGCGTCGGCAACCTCATCACCGCTCGCATCGCCGGCGACGAGAGCACCTTCCTGCTCGGCAGTCGCGAGATCGCGGACGGCGACCTGCAGGTCTTCAGCGAGCAGAGCCCGCTCGGCCAGGCGATCCTCGGCGTCAAGGAGGGCGACAGCACGAGCTACACCGCCCCCAACGGCAAGCAGATCAGCGTCGAGGTCGTGAAGGTCGCCACCTACACGCCCTGACGCGCGCACGAACGACGAGAGGGGCGGGTGGGCTCGGCTGCCGCCCGCCCGGGGTGCGGCGGTGCGCCCTCGAGTGGGGGGGGG
>JASCOA010000230.1 GCA_029959365.1 Microbacteriaceae bacterium PS02343
GCTGATCGCCATCGGCGCAGCGGCACCGGCGCAGGCCGCCGACCCCGCCTCGCTCGCCGAGCGCACGACCGCCGAGGCGGTCTTCGCGCACCTGGAGCAGCTGCAGGAGCTCGCGGTCGCCAACGGCGGCAACCGCGCCGCGGGGCAGCCCGGCTACGCCGCCGCGGCCGACTACATCGAGGGCCTGCGGATCGAGGCCGGCTACACGACCGAACGCCAGCCCTTCGAGACGAGCGTGCAGGATCTCGAGTCGGCGGCGCTGACGGTCACCGGCGCCGCAC
>JASCOA010000231.1 GCA_029959365.1 Microbacteriaceae bacterium PS02343
GTCGCCACCCGGCCGCGCGGCGTGCGGCCGCGCATGCCGATGCGCACGAGGAAGGGCTCGACGACCGACTAGATCGTCTCCGCTTCCTCCCCCACCGAGCCGGCCAGGGTGCTGAGCCCGACGGGCCCGCCGTCGAAGCGCAGCAGGATCATCTCGAGCACGGCGCGGTCGAGGCGGTCGAGGCCGATCGGATCGACGGCGTAGAGCTCGAGCGCGGCGCGCACGGCGGGCAGGTCGGCGTCGGTGCCGTGCACGAGCGCGTAGTCGCGCACCCGGCGCAG
>JASCOA010000232.1 GCA_029959365.1 Microbacteriaceae bacterium PS02343
GGCCGTAGCCGTTCGCCTTCACGACGGCCATCGCGTGGGCGGTGCCGGCGCGCTCGCGCAGCAGCCGGGTGTTGTGCTCGATCGCAGCGAGATCGATGGGGGCCTCGCGGCCGGGCTGCAGGCTCATCCGCTCCGCCGCTCCGCGACGACGTACGCGATCGCCAGCCCGCCGTCGTGGCTCAGCGACAGGGGCAGCGCCTCGGCGCCGCGCTCCGCGGCGGCCGCGGCGATCGCGCCGTGCAGCAGGAAGGACGGCTTGCCGTGCGCATCCGACACCACCT
>JASCOA010000233.1 GCA_029959365.1 Microbacteriaceae bacterium PS02343
GTGCCTGGACGGTACCTCAGTCGGCGACGCCCCGGAACACCGCCGCCACGTCGTCCCACCAGGCGCTCGCCGCGGCGCGGTGCGCCGGCTCGCGTTCGGCGGCCGCCGCCCGCACGCGCTCGCGGCCCTCGTGCAGCGTCTCGATGGTCGCGGCGCCCACGGCGTCGAGCTCGTCGATCGGCACGGGCGGGCGGGCGCCCCAGTGGCCGAGCGCGCCGGTGAGCTTGATGCGGGTGTACTCGTCGACCGCGAGGGCCAGCACGGGCACGCCGGCCGGGGC
>JASCOA010000234.1 GCA_029959365.1 Microbacteriaceae bacterium PS02343
CAACCCCTCCGCCTCGAGCGCGGCGCCGACCGACCCGGGGATGCCGCTCAGCGCCTCGATGCCGCTCAACCCGAGCGACACGGAGTACGCGACCAGCGCATCCCAGTCGTGCCCGGCCTCGCCGCGCAGCCGCAGGCGATCCGCTCGGTCCGAGGGTATCTCGGCGATGCCCGACGAGCGGATGCGGATGACGGTGCCGTCGAAGCCCTCATCCGCCATCACGGTGTTCGAGCCGCCGCCGAGCAGCAGCCACTCCTCGCCGCTGGCCCAGGTCTCGAG
>JASCOA010000235.1 GCA_029959365.1 Microbacteriaceae bacterium PS02343
GTGTTCCACCGGAGTATGTTGAGGACGTTCTTCTGCAGCAGCGCGAAGGCGCTTAGTGCCACTGGCGACCGTCTCCCGCGGCGTCCAAAAGTGCGCGCCGGCGTGCAGGCATCCGCGGCTGGACTCCAGCTTCCTTCGCAAGCGCGGACAGATTCTGATACCAACGCAGCCGCACCGCGGCCTTCGACAGTTTCGTCAGTCTCGAGACCTTTTCCTCGAGAACTCGCGTATCGCCGGGCGCGCGTGCACCCGTGCGACCCTTCGACGACGGATAATCGG
>JASCOA010000236.1 GCA_029959365.1 Microbacteriaceae bacterium PS02343
GGTCGCCAATGGCCGATTCGCTGGCGCGATCGCCGCATGGATCGCGATCGCGATCGTCTGCGCGCTCCCCTACGCGGTCCTGATGTTAGCCGCTGGTGTCGAAGGGGACGATTCTGTGGGACGACCGCTCTGCCCAGTGGGATTGTGCTGGGCGGAAGCGGTTGCGCCCATCGGTCTCTTCCTCCTGGCGGCTGCGCTCAGCGGGGCGCTGACCTGGTGCGTGTGCGGGGCGATCCTGCACAACGGGAACGGCCGACCGTCGAGGCGACTCGTCGCGCT
>JASCOA010000237.1 GCA_029959365.1 Microbacteriaceae bacterium PS02343
GGCACTGCCCGACGGCACGCTCAAGAGCACGGCGCTCGCCATCGCCGCCGTGCAGCAGGGGCAGAGCGCGACGCCGCTGTTCCTGGCGCTCGACGCCCTCGAGCCCGACGCACCCGGCACCGCGGCAATGGTGGCGCTCTGCATGGGATGGCGCTTTGCCGACCGCGCGCTGTGGCCGGAGGCCAGCCGCTTCGACGAGATCGCGATGCGCGCCGTCGAGCGGCGGCGCGCGATCGGCGCTCCGGCCGACCACGTCGATCGGCTCTGGATGTCGGCTC
>JASCOA010000238.1 GCA_029959365.1 Microbacteriaceae bacterium PS02343
GGTCTCGGTCATGCGGCCTCCTGACGTGGTCCAGCCCAGCCTAGGCGGGCTCCGGTAGGCTGGGATGCGGTGTGCCGGGAAGTCTGGTCGGCGGCCGCGACTCCCCCTCGCGGTCGGAATCCCGAGAAAGGCCTGCCCATGATGGTCGCCCGTCGCGCTGGCCGCGCCATCCACAACGCCTCCGTGCTCCGCTCCGATCGCTTCTCGGCGATGCTCCTGCTCGGCGCCGCAGTGCTCGCGCTCGTGCTCGCGAACCTGCCCTTCGGGCAGGTGGTGCT
>JASCOA010000239.1 GCA_029959365.1 Microbacteriaceae bacterium PS02343
GGGGGGGGGGGGGGGGGGGGGGGGGGGGGGGGGGGGGGGGGGGGGGGGGGGGGGGGGGGGGGGGGGGGGGGGGGGGGGGGGGGGGGGGGGGGGGGGGGGGGGGGGGGGGGGGGGGGGGGGGGGGGGGCGGGGGGGGGGGGGGGGGGGGGGGGGGGGGGGGGGGGGGGGGGGGGGGGGGGGGGGGGGGGGGGGGGGGGGGGGGGGGGGGGGGGGGGGGGGGGGGGGGGGGGGGGGGGGGGGGGGGGGGGGGGGGGG
>JASCOA010000023.1 GCA_029959365.1 Microbacteriaceae bacterium PS02343
GCCCCCCGAGTCACCCCCCCGGCACGCGATCTGGGGGGCCCCCCTGGGGGGGCGCCCCTTCCTCATGCCCGGATCCGACTCGCGGCCGGAGCCGTCTGCGCGCTCGGGTCAGAACTCGCCGAAGCCGCCGAAGTCGCCGCCGCCGAAATCGCCGCCACCGAAGTCCCCGAAGCCGCCCGCGTCGCCGCTCTCGCCGCTGGCCAGCTCGGTGTCGGCGCCGGAATCGGCACCCGCATCCGCTCCAGCATCCTCGGCACCGGCGTCCTCGGCGCCCGCCGTGTCGGCACCGCCGTCCATCGGGGGCAGGAACGCGCTCATGATGGTGGAACCGATGACGTAGCCGGCCACCGAGCCCAGGATCGAGGCGCCGAGCATCGAGCCGAAGCCCGGGCCCTGGCGGCCCTGCTGCTGGTTGCCGCCCTGCTGGTTGCCGAAGGAGCGCTCCATGAAGCCGGGCTGGCGCACCTCCGCGCGCGTGGCGGAACGGGCGAGGTCCTGCGGGCTGTCGCTCCGCGGCTGCTCGCCGTTCGCGGCGATGTCGGCGTAGACCTGCTGGCGCTGCTCAGGCGTGAGCTGGGCGAAGGCCTCGGCGTGCACCTGCTCGAGCTGCTCCGGCGGCGCCGTGCGCAGCAGGTAGCGGTAGCGCTCGATCGCGATCTCGTCCTGGCTGCGCTCCGCGGGGCGCTGCGACTGCTGCGCGGGCTGACCCTGCCGGGCGTACTGCGGCTGGGGCTGCTGCGCGGACTGGTCCTCGCGGCCCAGCAGGCGGTCAAGGAATCCCATGGTCGTCTCCTCGGGTCGTGGTCGACTCCTCGTCACCTCAGGAGGACCTCCTCCGAGGGGAGGAAGAGGGGGCGGCGCCGTCACGGGGGGAATGCGGCGCCGCCCTCGTCGACAACTGTACGAGCCGGGTGCCGTGAGGAGGCTGGCAGCTGCATGCGACGACGATGGTCGCCGGATAAGAAACCGCCGGGTACCGCGCTCAGGCGAAGAGCTCGCGGGTGAGCTCGTCGAGCAGCGCCTGCACCTGGGGCTCGACGTGCCGCCGGATCGCCTGGGCGAGCTGCTCGCGGTGCGGCTCGAGCGCCGCGCAGATCGCGAAGCCCGTGCTCGTCGCGCAGCCGTCGGCGAGCGCGACCTCGCTGCGCAGGGCCTGCTTGGCGGCCTCGCTCAGCGGCGGCAGCTCGGGCTGCGGCTCGGCGGGCTCCTGGGCGGCCAGTTCGGCGATCGTGAAGAGGAACGGCGAGCCGGGCTCGGGGTCGGGATCGAGCTCGAGCCCCTCGTACTCGGGCGGCAGCCCCTCGGTCGGCCGGTAGGGCCGAGCGGCCTTGCGGCGGTCGATCGCGCCGAGCTCCTTGCGCAGCAGCGGCAGGTTGCGCTCGGTGTAGTGCGCCACCTCGTCGTCGACGATGCGCTTGAGCCGCTGCAGCAGCGCGTGCTGCACGGCGTGCGGCACATCGGCGTCGAAGCCGGCGGCCTTTGCGACCGGCGAGCCGAAGCAGGTGCGGCAGAGCTTCGTGCGGCTGCGGCCGTCGCCCACCTCCCAGCGGGGCAGCCAGCGCAGCCACGCGTCGACGGCGCTGCGCACGCGGCCGTCGATCGTCTGCTCCATGGTCGGAGGGTACCCGGCGACGCGCCCGGGATCCACGGTGCCCCGCCGGGTGCGGCGCGCATCCGCTCGGGGGTTCCACGACGACGCCCGTCCCGTCCCGGCCCGAACGCTCCCCCGCCCCGGCGCGAACAGCCCCTCCCCGTCCAGTTCTGAACGGTCCCTCCCCGTTCCGATCTGAAGGAGATGACGACGAGGAGCGGTGGGAGAGGCAGCACGGAGCCCGAAGATCTCGGCATCAGAACCGGATCGGAACTCGGGGCGTGCCGGATCTCCTTCAGATCGGAAGCGGGGATTGCGCGCATCCGGCGCGCAGAGCTGGGTGCGGCACGCGGAGCTGGGTGCGGCACGCGGAGCCGGGTGCGGCACGCAGAGCCGGGTGCGGCACGCAGAGCTGGGCGCCGCACGCAGAGCTGTCGCCGGCCCGCAGTGCGGGTGCGGCGCGCATCCGCTCGGGTCTCAGGCCGGCGGGTCGACGGTGACGAAGTCGATGAGCTCCTCGACCCGGCCGAGCAGCTCCGGTTCGAGGTGGCCGAGGTGGTCGACGCGGGAGAGGATGCGCTGCCAGGCCCGCGCGATGTCGGCCTGGTCGTCGTGCGGCCACCCGAAGGCCTCGCAGACGCCGTGCTTCCACTCGGTGCCCCGAGGGATGACCGGCCACGCGTCGCGGCCGAGCCGCTCGGGCTTCACCGACTGCCAGACGTCGATGTAGGGGTGCCCGACGACCCGCACGACGCCCGGGTAGGCGCGCTCCGCGGCGGTGGCGATGCGGTGCTCCTTCGAGCCGGGCACGAGGTGGTCGACGAGCACGCCGATGCGCTTCTCGCGCGTGGGGGCGTACTCGGCGAGCGCCGCGACGAGGTCGTCCACGCCGCCGAGGAACTCGACGACCACGCCCTCGGCGCGCAGGTCGGAGCCCCACACCTTCTCGACGAGCTCGGCGTCGTGCCGGCCCTCGACGAGGATGCGGCTGGCCCGGGCCACGCGCGCCCGGCTCGTGGGCGCGGCGACCGAGCCGCTGGCGGTGCGCGCGGGCCGGCGCACGGCGGCCGTCGGCGGCACGAGCTCCACGGGCCTCCCGTCGATCATGAAGCCGGTGCCGAGCGGGAAGGCGCGCACCTTGCCGCGGCGGTCCTCGAGCTCCACGACGCCGCCCTGCACGCCCACGACGGCGCCCACCCATCCGCTCGCCGGCTCCTCGACGACGAGATCGCGGGCCACGGGCACCTTGGGGATGGGCTTCGCGCCGGCCTTGCGCCAGTCGCCGGCGAGCACGTCGGCGCCGTAGGGGTCATCGCGGTCGAGCATCGCTCCAGGCTAGGCGAGCGGATGCGCTCGGGCGCGCGGGAACACGCGGCCCCGCCGGCGCGTTGCCCCGGGTGGCGGCGACGGCTCGTGCGCGGCGCGCACGGCCTACCCTGGAGAGTCGCCACCCGCATCCGCCAGCTTGGAGCCCCCATGAGCAGCACCGCAGCACCGCTGACCGAGGCGGAGCTGGCGGCGATCCGCTCGGACTTCCCGCAGCTGGGCGAGATCGTGCAGGGGCATCCGCTCGTCTACCTCGACTCGGGGGCGACCTCGCTCAAGCCGCGGCAGGTGCTCGACGCGGAGCGCCGCTTCGCCGAGACCCGCACCGCCGCCGTGCACCGCGGGGCGCACACCCTCGCGGCCGAGGCGACCGAGGACTACGAGGACGCCCGGATGCGCGTGGCGCGCTTCATCGGCGCCCGCGACGACGAGCTGGTCTGGACCTCGAACGCCACCGAGGCCGTGAACCTGGTGGCCCACGCGATCGGCAACGCCTCGCTGGGCCGCGGCGGTGCGGCGGCCGAGCGCTTCCGCCTCGGCCCGGGCGACGAGATCGTGGCCACCGAGCAGGAGCACCACGCGAACCTGATCCCCTGGCAGGAGCTGGCGGCGCGCACCGGCGCCACCTTCCGCTGGATCCGCACCCACGACGACGGCACCCTCGACCTCGGCCACGCCGCCGAGGTGATCGGCGAGCGCACCCGCATCGTCGCCTTCAGCCACGTCTCGAACGTGGTCGGCCTCGAGAACCCCGTCGCCGAGCTCGTGGCCCTGGCCCGCGCGGCCGGCGCGCTCGTGCTGCTCGACGCCTGCCAGAGCGCCCCGCACGTGCCGCTCGACGTGAAGGCCCTCGACGTGGACTTCGCGGTGCTCAGCGGGCACAAGATGCTCGCGCCCACCGGCATCGGCGCGCTCTACGGCCGCCGCGAGCTGCTGCGCGATCTGCCCCCGTTCCTCACGGGCGGCTCGATGATCACGACCGTGACGATGGAGGGCGCCGACTTCCTGCCCCCGCCGCAGCGCTTCGAGGCCGGCACGCAGCGCATCTCGCAGGCGGTCGCCTTCGCGGCCGCCGTCGACTACCTCGACGCCGTCGGCATGGAGCGGATCGCCGCGCACGAGGCCGCGCTCGGCGCCCGACTGGCCGCACGGCTGGCCGAGCAGCCCGACGTGCGCCTGATCGGCCCCGCGGACTCGCCGCACCGCGTGGGCCTCGCCGCCTTCACGATCGGCACCGTGCACGCGCACGACGTCGGTCAGCTGCTCGACGAGCAGGGCATCGCCGTGCGCGTCGGCCACCACTGCGCCCAGCCGCTGCACCGCCGCCTCGGCGTGACCGCCACCGCCCGGGCCAGCGCCTACCTGTACACCACGCCCGCCGAGGTCGACGCGCTCGTCGACGGCCTCGACGCGGTGCGACGCGTCTTCGGAGGACGATGATGACGACCGACACCGGGCTCTACCAGGAGCTCATCCTCGAGCACGACCGCGAGCGGCACGGCCACGGCCTGCGCGACGGCGGCGCCGCCGAGAGCCACCAGCGCAACCCGGTCTGCGGCGACGAGGTGCTGCTGCGCCTGCACGTGGCCGACGGCAGGGTGGCCGACATCAGCTGGCAGGGCAGCGGCTGCGCCATCTCGATGGCGAGCGCCTCGGTGCTGCACGACGTGGTCGTGGGCCTCAGCCTCGACGAGCTCGGCGAGCGCATCGAGCTGTTCCGCGAGGCCATGCGCTCGAAGGGCAGGCAGCCCATCGACGAGGACCTCTTCGGCGACGCGGTCGCGCTCAGCGGCGTCTCGAAGTTCCCGGCCCGGGTGAAGTGCGCGCTGCTGTCGTGGATGGCGGCCGAGCACGCGCTCGACTCGGTGCGCGCGGCCTGAGCCTCAGCCGCGGTCCGCGCCGAAGAGGTGCAGGCCGAGCTCGGCGCTGAGCAGCTCGCTGCCGATGCGTCCGCGCACGCTCGTGCCCTGCTCGTCGAGCGGCGGTCCGACGATCGCGGCGCCGAGCACGCCGGGCGCCGAGAGCACGATCGCTCCCGAGACGCTCGACTTGGCGGGCACGCCCACGCTGCGCATCCAGCGGCCCGAGCCGTCGTAGACGCCGCAGCTCGCCATCACGGCGACCACGTCGCGCGCCACCTCCGCGGGCACGACCCGCCGGCCGGTCACCGGGTTGCGCCCGCCGAGCGCGAGGGTCGCGCCCATGACCGCCAGCGCCTCGGCGTCGACGAGCACGGCGCAGGCCCGGGCGTAGGCGGAGACGGCGTCGTCGGCCTCCGCCTGCAGGGCCCCCTCCGCGCGCATGAGGTGGGCAAGCGCGTGGTTGCGGTCGCCGAGCAGGTGCTCGCTGCGGGCCACGTCGTCGTCGATCGCGAGCTCCCGTCCGGCGAAGGCCGACAGCCCCGAGCGGATGCGCTCCGCCCGGCCGTCCGCATCGCCGCCGTCCACGAGCGCGGCGGTGAGCAGCGCGCCCGCGTTGACCATCGGGTTCGGCGGCCGGCCCGTCCCGCTCTCGAGCTTGATGGCGTCGAAGGCCTCGCCCGTCGGCTCGATGCCGACCCGGTCGTGCGCCTCGCCGCCGGTGTCGAGCAGCGCGAGCGCGAAGAGGAACGGCTTGACCGCCGACTGCACGCTGAACGGCTCCGCAGCGCCGCGACTGCCGCGCACGTCGCCGCCCGCCGTCACGAGCGCGACCGCGCAGTGATCGGGGTCGGCGGCGGCGAGCTGCGGGATGCTCTCGTTCACCGAGCCACCCCGCTCGGGCAGCAGACGCTCGCGGAGGGCGTCGGGATCGTAGGAGCGCGCAGCGGAGGAGGCCATCCGACGATGCTCGCAGGCGCCGACCGGCGGAACGGGATCGCGGCGGCCGCGTTCAGGCGGCGACTAGCGCAGGGGCGCGTCGCCCTGCCCCTGCGGCGGCAGGATGATCACGCGCGGGCTCTCGGGGGTCGCGTCCCAGTGACCGGCATCGCGGGGCGGCATCTGCCCCTGGTGCTGCGCCTGGTACTGGATCGTCGTGACCGCCTCCTCGAAGCGGCGCCGGGTCTCCTGCACCAGCTGCGTGACGGCGTTGGCCATGGCGACGACGCCGAGCAGGATCGACAGCGCCCACGCGGCACCGCTCGCCGGGGTCGGCAGCGGGAAGACGATGATCGCGGCCCACCAGGGCACGAGCGAGGCGAGGTCGCGCCAGGCGAGCGCGCGGTGCTGACGCACCGAGCGGCGGGCGCCGGTGAGCAGGTGCGCCACGAGCAGCGCCACGAAGGCGAGCGGAGCGACGAGCAGCATGGACACCGCGTCCCAGCCGTTGACCTCGCCGAGCAGGCCGGGCGCGATGAGCACCCAGAGGGGCAGGGCGACGGTGGCGCCGGCCATGACGGGGAGGAAGAGCTTGCGCAGCCACATGCCGCCAGGATACGAGCGGCGCCTGGGGAGCCTCCGGGGAGTTCGCTCTCAGCGCCCGATGCGCGGGCCCTACGCTTCCGGTGAGCGGGTCAGGCCTCGAGACGGCCTCGGACCTCGGCCCGCACCAGCTGCTCGATCGCGCCGGTCAGCTCGGTGCGCATGCGGCCCGAGCCGCCGCCGAAGCGGGGCGGCTTCGGCAGGTCGGCGACCTCGATGAGCTCGGTCCACATCCGCTTGGTGGGGGCATCGAGGTCGAGCGCTGCGGCCAGCACCGCATCGAGCACCTCGCGCTCGAGGCGGCGCGGGTCGGTGCTGCGCGGCAGCGCGCGCTCGGTCTCGGCGACGACCTTGGCGAGCACGGGCGGCCATGTCGCCGTCTGCGCGAGGCCCTGCAGCTGCTCGGGCAGCGGCGGTCGCACGGCCAGCGCCGCGGCGACCACGGCCTCGTCGGGGCCGGGGGCCGCAGGCGGCGCCGAGGCCGCGCGCAGCAGCTCCTCGGCCTCGTCCACGGGCGAGCGATGGCCGGGGTCGTCGAACGGCGTCGGCTCCGGGGCGACCGCCGCGACCTCGGGCTGCAGCGGCTGGGGCTGCGCGAGGCCGGGGTCGCCGCCGAGCCAGGCCGGCACCGCCTCGGGCACGCGAGGGAAGAGCTCCAGCTCGGCGGCCCAGTCGGCGTCGTCGGGCTGCGCGCCGGGCATGAAGGGATCGGCGCCGTCGAGCCAGATGCGGCGGTCGTAGTTGTAGTCCACCTCGAAGTCGCCGTCGGCGGTCACCGAGAACTCGGCCGAGAACCAGGTGCCGCCCTGCTCGTGCACCATGGTGCGCTTGAGCTCGAGGAAGGCGGAGGGCAGGTCGCGCGGCATCGCCGGGCGGGTCTCGGCGCCGTCCTGGCCGATGAGGCGGCCGATGGCCAGGCTCTCGCCGGAGACGCGGCCCCAGAAGTAGACGACGCGCTGACCGCCGAGGGCGCGCAGCACCGTGTACAGGTCGCCGGCGATCTCGGTCTGCAGGGCGTGGGCCTTCTCGACGTCCACGGTTTCCTCTCGGTGGGGCGGGGTCAGGCGCGGGCGAGCACGGCGGCCACGCTGGGCGCATCCGGTCGCTCGAGCACGGTCACGGGGTCGCCGGCGGCGATGGAGCCGGTGCGCACGACGCGGAGGTAGGCGCCGGGGCGGCCGGCGGCGGCGAAGCGGCGCACCCAGCCCCGTTCATCCGCTCCCCCGACCCAGCGGGCGAAGGTCGCGCAGGGCGTGCGGGGCATGGTCACCTCGACCTCGACGGTCTCGCCGATGCGCCAGCGCTCGCCGACCGCGGCGCCGCTGACGTCGACGCCCTCCAGGCGCAGGTTCTCGCCGAACCAGCCGGGCGGCAGCTCGCGCCCAAGCTCGGCGGCCCAGAAGTCGGCGTCGTCCTGCCCGTAGGCGTAGAGCGCCTTGTCGTCGCCGCCGTGGTGCTTGCGGTCGGCCTGCACGTCGGCGTGCAGACCAAGACGCCGGACCACGACCGGGCCGTCGACGGGGCGCTTGTCGATCGCGGTGGTGCCGACCGCGCCCGCATCGGAGCGCAGCTGGTGCACGACGCAGGCGGCGAGCAGACGGGGCATGGCATCAGGCTAGCCCGAGGCGGCCCCGGTGGCCGCCAGGCTCGGCTCAGGTTCCGGCGCCGCCGCCGAGGCTCGCCGCGGCCCGGAAGCCGCGCCCGCCGGAGGCGAGCAGGGTGAGCAGCGAGCCGAGCGCGAGCACGGCCATGGTGACGAGCATCGGCGCGAGCGTGCCCGTGCCGCCGAGGCCCACGAGCGGCGCCACGAGCGAGCCGGCGCAGAACTGCACGAAGCCGATCGTCGCTGCCGCGGAGCCGGTGGCGCGGGTGACCTGGTTGAGCGCCAGACCGACCAGGTTGGGGCCGTTGAGGTTGATGGTGGTCATCGACAGCGTGATGCAGATCGCCACGGCCCAGGGCGGGGCGCCGAGCAGCCACGCGGTCGCCGTCGCGCCGGTGCCGAGCAGCGAGCCGAGCAGGCCCGCCGTGACGAGCCGTCGCGAGCCGAGGTGGCGCAGGAAGCGATTGGCGACGAAGTTGCCCAGCACGCCGCAGGCGCCGTTGAGAGCGAAGAGCAGACCGTAGGCCGCGCCGTCGAAGCCGAGCACCTCCTGGTACACGAAGGGCGAGGCCGCGACGTAGGCCATGAGCGTGGCGTAGGAGCCGGCCTGCACGACGACGTAGACGAGGAAGCTGCGGTTGCGCAGGTGCCGCACCACGCTCGCGAGGCCAAGCCAGCGCGATCGGGTCTCGCGCAGCTCGACCGCGTGCGTCTCGGGCACGAGTACGACGATGAGCACGAGCATGGCGACCGCGGCCGCGGCGATGAACCAGAGCGGGCCGCGCCAGCCGAACCGCTCGGTGAGCAGCCCGCCGAGCACCGGGGCCATGATGTTGAGCGCGCCGCTGCCGACCGCGGTCATCGCGAGGAAGTGCACGGTGTCGCGGCCGGCCGTGCGGTCGCGGATGATCGCCTTGCTGATGACCATGCCCGATGAGCCGGCGAGGCCCTGCAGGAAGCGCGCGGCGAGCAGCACCTCGATGCTGGGCGCGAGCGCGCAGGCGATCGCCGCAGCCGCGCAGACCGCGGCGCCCACGATGAGCGGGGTGCGCCGGCCGAGCCGGTCGGAGAGCGGACCGAAGACCAGCTGCCCGGCCGCGATGCCGAGGAGGAAGGCGCTGAGGGTGAGCTGCATCGTCGACGCGCCGCTGCCGAGCGCCTCCCTCGCCGCGGGGAAGGCGGGCAGGAAGGCGTCGACGCTGTAGGGCGTCAGCGAGATGACGATCGTGAGGGTGCCGAGCAGCAGGAATCGGAGGCCCGCCACCCGGCCCGGATCGTCGGCGCCGGGCGCGGCGCTCACTGCGGCGCCGCGGGCGGCGGCGTGCGGATGAGCTTGAGCACCACGAGCGTCGCCACGACCTGCGCGACGGCGACGGGCAGCCACACCAGGGTGTGCCCGGCGCCCGTGCCCACGGCTGCGAAGGCGAGGCCGAAGACCAGCGGGCCGCCGCCGGAGCCCAGGTACGACCCGGTCTGCACGATGCCCGTGGCGCTCGGCGTGGCCGCGCCGGAGACGCGGGAGACGACGAAGTGGGTGAGGCCCGTCCAGCCCCATCCGGGCCCGAGCGCGAGCAGCGCGCCGATCGCGAAGGCCCAGGTGGCGTCGACGGCGAGCAGGGCGGTGCCGATCGCGCCTGAGGCGAGCAGGGCCGCGGTGAGCGGCAGGGCGATCCGTCCACCGGTGCGGTCGGCGACCCGTCCGGCGACCGTGCGGGCGACCGCGCCGAGCAGGGAGCCGGCGCTCAGCAGGATGCCGGCGAGCGCATCCGGGATGCCCCGCTGGATGCCCGCGGTGACGGCGAAGGCCGAGGCGGCGCCGGCGGCCGCGGCGCCGATGGTCGTGGCCGTCGACATGAGCAGCAGGTAGCGCAGCAGCGGCCCGGGCAGCGGCACGTGCGGGCCCCGCTTGCGCACGGAGCCCGGCGCGCGTCGCGGGCCGAAGCGCAGGAAGAGCACGAGCAGCACGGCGCCGAGCACCGCCGACAGCCCGAAGCCCCACTGCCAGCCGAGGGTGAGCGCCACCGCGGGCACGGCGAGGCCGGCGAGGAAGGCCGCGAAGGGCACCGCCGCCTGCTTGACCCCGAAGGCCGTGGCGAGCCGCTCGGCCGGCACCTTGAGGCTCATGAGGTGGTTGGAGGCCGGATGCCCGAGGCTGTTGGCCGCGCCGCCCAGACCCGCCCAGAGCACCAGGGCGACCCAGGAGGGGGCGAGGAACGCCGAGCCGAGCAGGCTCGCGACCGCACCGGCGATGCTGAGCACCGTGGCCGTGCGGCTGCCGATGCGCGAGATCACGCGGCCGGAGAGCATCGAGACGACCGCAGCGACCGCCCAGTACCAGGCCACCGCGACGCCGAGCACCCAGGCGGGCGCGTCGAGGTCGCCCTGCAGCTGGGCGAAGAGCGCGCCGAGCAGGAACACCGGCATGCCGCCGGCGATGGTCGTGCCGACGGCCAGGCCGACCGTGGAGCGTTCGCCGACGCTCATGGGCGAGCCGCCCGCAGCGGGCCGTCGACCGGACCGCGCTCCGGCAGCAGCACGGGGCGCAGGTCGGGCTCGAAGCCGTCGTCGAGGGGGAACATCGGCCGCTCGACGTGCTCGAAGACGAGACGCGAGAAGTCGAGGTCGGTGCCGCCGGGGGTGAAGGCCATGAACTCCGATCCCGACCTCTCGCGCTGGTTCGGGAACAGGTAGCCGTTCTTGACGACGACCACGTCGTAGGGGGCGACGTCGGTGTAGGCGAGGCCGAGCATCGCGAAGGCCGGCGTGGCCGGGTCGGTGCCGCCGACGAAGCGCTGCCGGTGGCTCTGCACGCTGACGCTGATCGCGCCGTCGCGCAGCACGGCGCCCACGACGCCCTCGCCGTAGACCCCCACGATGAGCTCCTCGACCGTCCACGTCCCGCGCACGGCGGGCGCGTAGCGGTCGTCGACCACGGCGCCGATCGCGCGCTCGAGCACCCCGCCGGTACCGGCCTCCATGGCGGCGCGCAGCGTCGGCAGGTCGACGAGTCCGGCGAAGAGGAAGCGGAGGCCGGATGCGCACACGTCGTCGCGCTCGAGGGTGCGGGCGAGCGCCCAGGTGATGTCGCCCGAGCCGCCGGCGGTGACGTTGTCGCCCGCGTCGCTGAGGTAGGTGGGCCTGGGCTGCTCGGCGAGGGCGAAGTCGAGGCCCTCGTCCCAGGTGCCGGAATTCGGGCTCGTGATGCCGAAGTCGGCGCGAGCATCCCAGTACGCGCGTGCGACGCGCTCGGCGGCGACGACCAGCGACTCCGCGTCGTCGCCGGTGGCGAGCACGGCGGCGGCGTTGCGGTCCTCATCCGCCCAGGGGAATCCGCACCAGAGCCCGAGGTCCATGAGGCCGAGCTCGGTCATCGTCGGCACGAGGCTGCCGAAGATGCTCGTGGCCGGCTCGAAGACGGTGGAGGTGCGCTCGCCGGGCAGCAGCACGGGCACGCGCACCCAGGCGCGCTGCGGCCGCACGCCGCGGCGGATCACCTCGAGGAGGTTGGTCACCGCGCGGTCGCGGGTCTCGAGGCGGTCGATGTGCGGGGCGTGGCGGTAGACGGCGACCACGTCGACGAGCGAGGCGAGCTCCTCGGAGAAGTTGCCGTGCGGGTCCATCGACATGCCGAGCACCGCGCCGTCGCCGACGATCTCGCGCACCATGCCCACGAAGCGCTCCTCGGCACGGCCCCGGCCGAGCACCTTCAGGGCGCCGTGCATGTCGAGGTACACGCCGTCGACCGGTCCGGCCTCGCGCAGCTCGGCGGCGACGGTGGCGAAGACCTCGTCGTAGAAGTCGGGATCGAGCTGGCCGCCGGCGCCCGTGTGGGCCCGGGTCAGCGGCACCCACTCGACGTCGTCGACGATCGCGCCGAGCCGGCCCGACCAGTCGTAGTGCTCGAGCAGCGGATCGCCGCGCAGCACCTCGAACATGTCGCGGCGGATCACGTCGAGCGAGAAGGTGCTGCACTCGCCGTAGATGCCGCAGATCGCGATGCGCATCAGCGGGCGCCGCCGATCGTCTCGAGCACGACGGGGGTCAGATCGGGCGTGAAGCCGCTGTCGAGGGGGTGCATGGGTCGGTCGATCCTCCGGAATCCGAGGCGGTCGACGTCGAGGTCGGTGCCGCCGGGGGTGATGGCCATGAACCACGTCTGCGCGAGCTCGATCTGGCCGGGGAACAGGTAGCCGACCTTCGTGACGACCACGTCGTAGCCCTCGGGGTCGAAGAAGGTGTGGCCGGGCAGCCTGCGCCCGGTCATGGGGCCGATCACGGACGGCGGCACGAAGTAGGCGCGGCCGGCCTGCACGAGCACGTGCACCCCGCCCGCGGCGAGCACGGCGCCCGTGACGCCCTCGCCCCCGTAGAGCCCCTCGACGAGGCGCACGACCTCCCACTCCCGCTCGACCGGTGCGGCGAAGCGGTCGTCGACGCGGGCGCCGACGGCGAGGCGGATGCGCGAGCCGAGCCCCGCATCCGTCGCCGCCGAGAGCGCGGCCGCGTCGGTGAGCCCGGCGAAGAGGATGCGCAGGCCGGATGCGGTCACGTCCTCCCGCGCGAGCGTCTCGGCGAGGGCGTAGGTCGTGTCGCCGGTGGCGCCGGCCGTCACGTTGTCGCCGGAGTCGGAGATCCAGAGCTGCCCGTCCGGGCGCTCGAGCGCCAGGTCGAGCGCCTCGGCCCAGGTGCCGGAGCGCTCGGCGACGACGACGAACCCGTCGCGCGCCGCCCAGTAGGTCTCGGCCAGATGCGCCGCCGCCGCGACGGCCTGATGCTCGTCGTAGGCGGTGACCATGACGGCGGCGCCGTTGCGGTCCTCATCCGCCCAGAAGAAGCCGACCCACATGCTCACGTCGACGACGTCGTAGGCCTCGAGGGCCGGCAGCATCGCCCCGAAGGTGGAGCGGCCCGGCTCGACGAGGGTGGAGGTGCGCTCCCCGGGCAGCAGGATCGGCACCCGCACCCAGGCCTTGACCGGCTTGGCGCCGCGCTCGAGCACCTCGAGCAGCTTGCGCACGGCGCGCTCGCGAGTGGCCCAGGCGTCGGTGTGCGGTGCGTGCCGGAAGCACACGGCGAGGTCGACGAGGTCGGCGAGCTCGCGGGAGAAGTTGCCGTGGGTGTCCATCGACATCGAGATGACGGCCGCGTCGCCGACGGCTTCGCGGACGCCGCGCAGCAGGCGCTCCTCGGCGCGCGGCCTGTCGATCACGAAGGCGGCGCCGTGCAGGTCGATGTAGACGCCGTCGACCGGCGCCTCGGCGACCGCGGCGCGCACCCCGGCGACGAGCTCCTCGACGATCGCGTCGTAGACCCCGGTCTCGATCGCGCCGCCGGCGCCGGCGTGGGCGCGCAGCACGGGCACCCACTCGATCTCGGCGCCGCCGCTCCAGCCGGCGAGGTCGTACAGGCCGAGCAGCTCGTCGCCGCGGCGCACGTCGAAGTGGGCCAGGGTCATCCGATGCGGGGCGAAGGTGGAGTTCTCGGCGCCGAAGCCGGCGATGAGGATGCGCATGGTGCCTTCCGGGTCAGGGCTGGTGGTCGAGGAGGACGGGCGTCAGGTCGACGGCCGCGTCGCGGTCGAACGGGAACATCGGCCGCTGGAGGCGGTCGTAGCCGAGCCGGTCCATGTCGAGGTCGGTCGGGCCGGGGGTGATGGCGAGGAAGCGCGAACCGGCCGCCGCGGCCTGCGTGGGGAACAGGTAGCCGTTCTTGACGACGACCAAGTCGTAACCGGACGGCTCGATCCAGATGGGCGTGCGGATGAGGCCGGGCGGGTAGCCGGGGTCGCCGGGCGCCACGAAGGGGGTGCGCGCCGCCTGCACGATCACGTCGACCGGCCCCTCGAGCAGGGCGGCCGCCGGTGCGTCCTCGGGGCCGATGAGGCGCGCGACGGTCCACTCCCCGGGCACCGGCCCGGCGAAGCGGGCGTCGTCGCCCGCGCCGAGGGCGGCGCGGAACGACCCGCCGATGCCGAGCGAGGCCGCGAGCCGTACGGCGGCGGGGTCGGTGAGCCCGGCGACGAGCGCACGGCGATCGCCGAGCTCGGCGGAGCGCTCCACGAGCGCGCCGAGCGCCACGGTCAGGTCACCGGAGCCGCCGGCCGTGACGTTGTCGCCCGCGTCGCTGATCAGCAGCGGGGCTCCGCCCGGTGCCGCGGCGAGCGCCGCGTCGATGGCCTGGTCGATGGTTCCGGCCGCGTCGACCACGAGATCGAAGCGCTCGCGGGCGTCCCAGTAGCCGCGGGCGACGCGCTCGGCGCACCGGAGGGCGTCGTCCGCATCCCAGCCCACCGCGACCGCGGTGCCATGGCAGCGGGCCTCGTCGGCCCACGCGAAGCCCATGAACAGGGCCGCGTCGAGCACGTCGTGCTCGGCGATCGCCGGCTCGACGGCGCCGAAGACGGTCGCGCCCGGCTCGACGTCGGTCGAGGTGCGCTCCCCCGGCAGCAGCACGGGCACGCGCACCCAGGCGGTGACGGGGCGCTCTCCGCGATCGAGCACGGCCAGCAGGTTGCGCACGGCCCGCTCGCGCGAGCGTGCGTTGTCGGTGTGCGGCGAGAACCGGTGGCAGGTCATGAGGTCGAGCAGGCCGGCCAGCTCGCGGGACATGTTGCCGTGCGGGTCCATCGACGCCGAGAGCACGGCCTCGGGCCCCACCACCTCCCGCACGAGGCGCACCAGCTGCTCCTCGGCACCGTCCTGACCGAGCACCGCCGCGGCGCCGTGGATGGGCAGGTAGACGCCGTCGACCGGCCCGGCCGCGGTGAGCACCTCGCGGATCTCGTCGAGCACGCGCCGCCAGAAGACCGGGTCGATCGGCGCGGAGGCGGTGCGCTGGGCGTGCAGCACGGGCACCCACTCGACCGGCCTCGAGCGGTCGGCGAGCCACGCCTCGTGCCGCCATTCCCCGACGAAGTTGTCGACGAGCTCGCGGCCGCGCAGGATCGTGAAGTCCTCCTCGCGGGGAGGTGCTGCGCGAAGGTGCTCGCCTCGAGGTGCAGCCCGACGATGGCGATGCGCAGGGCGCCCGGCCGGTCAGCCACGGCTGGGCAGCACGACCGGGGTCAGGTCCGCCGCGAAGCCCGTGTCGAGCGGGTAGATCGGCCGCTGCACCTTCTCGAAGGGCAGGCGCGAGAAGTCGAGATCGGTGCCGCCGGGCGTGAAGGCCATGAACTCGGTCGCGGCCAGGGCGCTCTGACCCGGGAACATGTAGCCGTTCTTCGTGACGACCACGTCCCATCCGCTCATGTCGAACCAGACCTGGCCCGGTCGGCCGAAGGCGGTCGGGTCGGTGGGGTCGGTGAACTTGAAGCGCGCGCTGTGCACCGCCACGTGGATGCCGTGGCCGGCGAGCACGGCGCCGACGACGCCCTCGCCGAACTTGCCCTCGACGAGCTGCTCGACCGTCCAGGGGCCGGCGACCGGGCCGCCGAAGCGGGCATCGACGCCGGCGCCGACGCCGATCTCGAGCACCGAGCCGACGCCGGCGGCGCGTGCAGCCTCGACCGCGGCCGGGTCGATGAGCTGCCCGAAGAGGATGCGCGTGCCTGTGGCCAGCACGTCCGCCCGCGCGATCGTCTCGTGGATGGCGAAGGTCACGTCGCCGGAGCCGCCCGCCGTCACGTTGTCGCCGGCGTCGGCGATCCAGACCTGCGGCTGCGGGCCCGTGAGGAGCAGGTCCATGGCCTCGGACCACTGCCCCGAGTGCCCGGTGACGATGACGAAGCCCTCGCGGGCGTCCCAGAACCCCTGCGCGAGCTCGCGGGCCGTGGCGGTGATCGCCGCCTCGTCGTGACCCGTGACGAGCACGGCGCCCGCGTTGCGGTCCTCGTCGGCCCAGGCGAAGCCGACCCAGATGCTCGCGTCGAGCACGCCCTCGCGCTCGGCCGCGTCGCCCGCCGCCAGGAAGACGCTCGCGCCCGGCTCGGTGATGGTCGAGGTGCGCTCGCCCGGCAGCAGCACGGGCACGCGCACCCACGCCTTGAGCGGCTTCTCGCCCTGCTGCAGCACCGTCACGAGGTTGCGGATGGAGCGCTCGCGGGTGGCCTGGTTGTCGAGGTGCGGCGCGTGGCGGTGCGCGGTGGCGAGGTCGACGAGGCCGGCCAGCTCGCGGGAGAAGTTGCCGTGCGGGTCCATCGACATGGACAGCACCGCGTCCGGGCCGACGGCCTCGCGGATGGCGCCGATGAAGTCCTCCTCGTCGTGATCGCGGCCCTCGGTGTGCGAGGCGCCGTGCCAGTCGAGGTAGACGCCGTCGAGCGGCGCCTCGGCGTGCGCGGCGGCCAGACCGTCGACGATCTCGCGCACGAAGGCGTCCATGGTCGCGGGGGCGATCGGGCCGCCCGCGCCGCCGATGGCGCGCATGATCGGCACCCACTCGATGCCCTCGGCGTCGGCGCCGAGGATGCGCTCGAAGTCGTAGCGGGCGAGCATCGCCTCGCCGCGGGTGACGGTGAAGTCCTCCTCGGTCGACACGAGCTCGGTGAACATGCTGGCTTCCAGGGCGTAGCCGGCGATCGCGATGCGCACGGGTGGTTCCTCTCAGTGGGTGATGACGGGGGCTGCGGTGAGCAGCACGGGCTCGAGGTCGGGCTCGAAGCTGTCGTCGAGCGGCCAGATCGGCCGCCCGGCGCGGCGGTAGTCGAGTCGGCCGTAGTCGAGATCGGTGCCGCCCGGGGTGATGCCCATGAAGAAGCTGCCGGCGGCGAGCGCCTGGCCGGTGAAGAGGTAGCCGTTCTTGACGACGACCACGTCGTAGCCGCTCGGGTCGAACCAGGCGAGGCCCGGCATCGGGTAGCCGGCGAAGGCCGGGTCGGCGGTGGAGACGAAGTAGCGGCGGGCCCACTGCACCGAGACGGTGACGTGGCCGTCGCGCAGCACGGCGGCGACCGGGCGGTCCTCGCCGTGGACGCCCTCGATGAAGCGCTCGACCGTCCAGCACCCGGCGACCGGGCCGGCGTAGCGGCGGTCGACGACGGCACCGATCCGGCGCTCGAGCACGGCGCCGACGCCCGCGGCGAGCGCCGCGTCGAAGGTCGGCGCGTCGACGAGGCCGGCGAAGAGGAAGGACCTGCCGCTGGTGCGCACGTCGTCGCGCGCGAGGGTCTCGCCGAGCGCGACGGTGAGGTCGCCGGAGCCGCCCGCGGAGACGTTGTCGCCCGCATCGCTGAGGTAGACCGGGGTGGCGGCGCCTTCCAGCACGAAGTCGAGCGCCCGCTGCCATGGGCCGTGGTGCTCGGCGACGATCCGGAAGCCCTCGTGAGCGGCCCAGTAGGCCTCCGCCAGCTCGCGGGCGCAGGCCAGCACATCCGACTCGTCCCAGCCGGTGACGAGCACCGCGGCGGCGTTCCGCGGCTCGTCGGCCCAGGCGAAGCCGATCCACATGTTGGCGTCGAGCACGCCCTCGTAGCGCTCGATGGCCGGGATCATCCGGCCGAAGACGCTGCGGCCAGGCTCGACTTCGGTACTCGTACGCTCCCCCGGCAGCAGCAGGGGCACGCGCACCCAGGCCTTGGTGGGGGCGACGCCGCGGCGGATCACCTCGACGAGGTTGCGCACGCTGCGCTCGCGGGTCTGCCAGCGATCGAGGTGCGGTGCCTGTCGGTGCGCGGCGGCCAGCTCGACCATGCCGGCGAGCTCGCGGGAGAGGTTGCCGTGCGGGTCCATCGACATCGACATCGGCACCCACTCGCCGACGACGGCGCGCACCGCGCCGACGAAGCGCTCCTCGGCGGCATCGCGCCCCTCGACGGCCATGGCGCCGTGCATGTGCAGGTAGACGCCGTCCCACGGGCCCTCGGCGGCGAGCCAGTCGAGGATCTCCGCCTCGAGCACGTCGTAGGCCGCGGCGTCCACCGGGCCGCCGGCGTTGACCGTGGCGACCAGGCCGGGCACGAACTCGACGTCGGCGGGGAGGTCGGCGAAGCGCTCGGCCCAGTCGTACATGGCGAGCACCTCCTCCCCGCGGGTGAGGCTGAAGCGCTCGAGCGGTGAGCGGTCCATCGTGAAGGTGGAGGTCTCCGTCGCGATGCCGACGATCGCGATGCGCATCAGCGCGTCTTCCGCATGGCGAGGTTCGGGGCGAGCCAGAAGGGCGCCAGCCAGCCGATCGTGTTCGACAGCGGCAGCACCTCCTCGTGCAGCGTGATGCCGAAGACGTCCTGCAGCATGGCGCGGCGCGCCTGGATGCGCTGCCACGCCTCGGGGTAGCGCTCGGCGAAGGCGGCGCGCAGCTCGGCGTCGGCGAGCGCGATGCCGTCCTCGATCTGCGAGTTCTGGTACTCCGCCGGGCCGGGGATGATGTCGAGCTGGATGGCGTTGCCCGACTGGAAGACGACCTCCGAGCCCTCCTTCACCGGCGACATCGGCCATTCGTCGAGGTGGATGAAGTGACCCGGGTTGAGGAAGACGTTGTAGAAGGCGTCGCCGATGCGGCTCGCGGTGACGTCGTAGAGCTCGCCGGCGGTGAGGCCGATGCGGATCGTCTCGAGCCAGGCCGCGGCCGTGGCGTAGTAGGGCGCCACGATCCTCTCGACGTAGTCGCGCTCGGCCTCGGGCAGCTCCTCGGCGGAGGCCACGAGGTAGCCGGCGCGGGCGGTGTTGCTGCCCCAGTAGCCGAGGCCGGCGCACACGCGGTCGCCGCGCTCGATGACGCGGCTGCCGGGGCTGGCGACGCCGTACTTCGTGTTGACCGGGCCCGAGAGCATCGTGGGGTGGTAGTTGAAGGGCATCATGACCGGTGCCATGAGCGCCGAGGCCTCGAGCTCGGTGAGGCCCGGGCGGATGCCGTGCTGCAGACGGCGCACCGCCTGCGATCCGTGCGAGGCGGCGAACTCGAAGACGGCGATCTGGTCGACGTCGTTGACGATGCGCAGGCCGACCTGCGGGTCGACCATCAGGTCGCCCGCGTTCTCGACGGAGTCGGCGACCTCGGCGAGGGAGGCGACGATGAAGTGCGGCACGTCCATCCATCCCTCGGTGCCCGCGCCCGAGAAGACCTTCCAGCCGACGACGCCCACGCGGCCCGCGACGCCGGCGGCGCGCAGCTGCTCGACGAGGCCGAGGTCGTCGGGGTCGGGCTGACCGTTGAGGCTGAACTTCGACTGGCGGATCACGTCGATCGGGTACGGCGTGCCCGACGCGTAGGCGACCGACTCGTTGCCGACCAGGATCGTGGGGATGCGGCCCGGAGCGACGATCATGAGCGACTCCTCGTACCGGGGGTCGAAGCCGGTGAGGAACTGGGTGTTGGCGAAGTGCTCGCGGTCGCCGTAGACGGCGACAGCGTCGTAGCCGCGGTCGGTGGCGGCTGCGAGCAGCGCCTCGACGCGGGCCGCGTAGGTCGCGGCGGGGATGCTCGGCTTCTCGCGCGGAAGCTCGAACTCCGGCAGGTCGATCTCGGCGAGCTCGACGCCCCAGGTGCTGCTCATGACTACTCCAATGCGTGATTCGTGGGTACGGGTGGCGGGCGGGGGTCGCCCGCCCGCCACCGCGCGGTGCTGCGGGTGGTGCGGCGGCTACTCGGCCGGCGCGATCTCCCAGGCGATGTCGGGCGTGGCGCTGTTGGTGTCGGCGCGCACGTTGGTGATCGTCTCCGGGTCGTAGATGAACACCTGGGCGCTGTTCACGACGCCGCCCTGCCAGGCGAGGTCGCTGTAGGCGCGGGTGAACGCGTCGGCGTAGAACTCCTGCGCGTCGGCCGGGTCGGCGGCCTGCGAGGCCGCGTCGAGCAGCTCGTTCAGCTCGGCGTCCTCGGTGACCCAGGGGTTGTACTGGTTCGCGCCGCCGTCGAAGAAGCTGCGGGCGACGATCGTGGGCGGCAGCTGGCCGTAGCCGTAGTACGCGATCGGGTAGCCCTTGGCGGTGATCTCGCTGACGGCCTGACCCGCATCCGTGAAGTTGACGAGGTTGGCGGTGACGCCGATCTCGGCCCAGTTCGCGGCGACGGCCTGCACGGTCACGTCGGAGAGCACGCTGGTCACGTAGGCGACGTCGATGCTGAAGCCGTCGGCGTAGCCGGCCTCCTCGAGCAGCTCGCGCGCCTTCTCGGGGTCGTAGGCGAAGGCGTCCTGCGTCTCCTCGTCGAAGCCGATGGTGCCCTCGAGCGCGAGCGCGCCGCCGGGGGTGCCCCACTCGCCGTAGACGGCCTGGGCGATCGAGTCGCGGTCGATCGCGTAGTTGAGCGCCTGGCGCACCCGAACGTCGGCGAGCTCCGGGGCGAGCTCGCCGTTCCGGTCGATGTAGTTCATGCCGATGAGGCCGAACGGGATCGCCTCGACCTCGAGGCCTGCGGAGATGGCGCTCTCACCGGTCGCGGTGTCGCCGCGGAACAGGTCGGCCTGGCCGCTCTGCACCGCCTGCAGGGCCGCGGCGGTGTTCGCCACGATGTCGATCTCGATGCGGTCCCACTGGATCTTGTCCTGGTCCCAGTAGTGCTCGTTGGGCTCGTAGACGTAGCTGCTGTCGGCCACGGTCGACTCCGAGTCGAGCACGTAGGGGCCGGCGCCGTGGGTGCCGTTGAGCAGCACGCCCGGCTCGTCGAGCGCGGTCGGGTTGACGACCGAGCCGAGCAGCACGCGCTGGGTGAGCAGGCTCGGCAGCGAGGGGTTCGACTCGGCCGAGGTGATCACGACGGTGCCGTCCGCGGTGGCCTCGGCGGTGGTGCCCTCGCCCAGCCATGCGGCGCCGTTCACGCCGGTGGAGATCGCGTAGCTCAGCGACGCGGCGACGCCCTCGGCGGTCATCTCGGTGCCGTCGGAGAAGAGCACGTCCTCGCGCAGGGTCAGCTCGAGCTGCTTGGCCTCGTCGTCGATGTACTCCCACGAGGACGCGAGGTCGGGCACGAGCTCGCCGGCGCCGTCGACGCGGATCAGCGGGTCGTACGCCAGCTCGATGAACCAGATGTTCACGGGGTCGACGTTCTGCAGGTAGGGGTCGAGGCTGACCGGCGGGGCGACGCTCACGATCGTGAGCACCTTCTCCTCGTCCGTGCCGGAGGCGCCGCCGGAGCAGGCGGTGAGGGCGAGGGCCGCCGACGCCGTGAGGGCGCCGAGGGCGAGGGCCCGGTTGCGGCGACGCCGCGCGTGGTGTGCGAACACGTGGACTCCTGATTCAAGGGGGTGGGGTGGTGCGCAGTGGACGACGACGCCGGGCGGCGCGTCGGTGGTGCAGCGGAGCGGACGCCGTGGTCAGGCGGCCGGCGCCCCGGCCGCGAGGGCGTCCCACGCCTTGCGGCGCTCGCGTTGGATGGCCGGGTCCGGGTAGGGCTCGGCCGCCAGCAGACGGCGGGTGTACGCCTCGCGGGGCTTCGTGTAGACCTCCTCCGCGTCGCCCTGCTCGACGATCGCGCCGGCGCTCATGACGGCGATGCGCTCGGAGAGCAGGCGGACGATGGAGAGGTCGTGCGCGATGAACAGGTAGGAGACGCCGGTCTCGGCCTGGATCGAGCGGAACAGGTTGACGATCTGGGCCTGCACCGACAGGTCGAGCGCCGACACGGGCTCGTCGCAGACGACCAGCTTCGGGTTCGACATGAGCGCGCGGGCGATCGCGATGCGCTGGCGCTGGCCGCCGGAGAAGCTGCCCGGCATGCGGTCCATGGCCTGCTCGCCGAGGCCGACCTTGACGAGCAGCTCCTTCGCCCGGTCGATCGACTGCGCGCGGGTGAGGCGCTTGTTGGCGATCATCGGCTCGATGAGGATGTCGCCGACCTTCTTCGCCTCGTTGAGCGAGGAGCGCGGGTCCTGGAAGACCACCTGCAGGTCGGCGCTGATCGCGCGGCGGCCGCTGCGGCGCAGGCGGGTGATGTCCTGGCCGTCGAAGCGGATGCGCCCGGCGGTCGGGGCGGCCAGCCCCAGGATGGCCCGCCCCACCGTCGACTTGCCGGAGCCGGACTCGCCGACCACGCCGAGGGTCTCGCCCCGGCCGATCTCGAGGTCGATGCCCCGGACGGCGGTGAACGCCTTGCGCCCGGTGCCGTAGGTGACCTCGAGGCCTTCGATGCTGAGCAGCGGCTCGCTCACGATGCGGCTCCCGTTCCCGCGCCGGCGAGGGCGGCGCGCTCCATGCTGGGCGTGGTGAAGGTGCCGGTGATCACCGGCAGGTCCTGCCCCGGCTGCGCGCCGTGGGGGTTCGACGTGAGCAGCGCCTGCGTGTAGGGGTGCTGCGGCTCGGCGAAGATGCGCTCGGCCGTGGCCTGCTCGACGATCTCGCCCTTGTACATGACGACCACGCGGTCGCAGACGTCGGCGATCACGCCCCAGTCGTGCGTGATGATGAGCACCGACATGCCGGTCTGCTCGCGCAGCCGCATGAGCAGCCCGAGGATGCCGGCCTGCACGGTCACGTCCAGGGCGGTGGTCGGCTCGTCCGCGACGAGCAGCTCGGGGCGGCCGGCGAGGGCGAAGGCGATCGAGACGCGCTGCGCCATGCCGCCGGAGAGCTCGTGCAGGTACTTGCGGGCCGATCCGGCAGGGTCGCGCAGCTCGACGAGGGTGAGCAGCTCGATGACGCGCTGCTGCGCGGCCTCGCCGGTGAGCCCGTCGTTGAGCTCGATCGCCTCGCGCAGCTGGTCGCCGACGCGGTGGCTCGGGCCGAGGGCGACCATGGGCTCCTGGGCGATGTAGGCGATGCGCTTGCCGCGGTACTGCGCGAGCACCGCATCCGACTGCCCGACGAGGTCCGCGCCGTCGAAGACGACCGAGCCGCCGGTGACGGCGACGCCCTCGCCGATGACCCCGAGCACGCCGAAAGCGACGGTGGTCTTGCCGGAGCCGGACTCGCCGACCAGGCCGAGGGTCTCGCCGCGGCCGATCTCGAAGGAGACGTCCTTGACGATGGGCACGATGCCGCCGGCGGAGTGGTAGCCGACCGAGAGGTCGCGCACGGCGAGCAGCGGGCCGGTGCCGGCCTCGGCGACGCGGGGGGCCTCGGTGCGACGACCGGAGGGGGTGAGCTTCGAGGTCGACCAGCCGGCGGAGACGGAGTCGCGCAGCGAGTCGCCGATCACGCCGAGCGAGAGCGCGGTGAGGGCGATGACCGCGCCCGGGGGCACGAGCAGCCAGGGCACGCTCGTGATGACCGTGGAGGCCTCGGAGATCATGTTGCCCCAGCTGGGGTTCGGCGGCACGGTGCCGAAGCCGAGGTAGCTCAGCGAGCTCTCGACGATGAGCGCGGTGGCGCCGAAGACCGCGCCCTGCACGATGATGAGGCCGCGCGAGCGGGGCAGCACGTGGCGGAAGACGATGTAGAGCGGCGAGAGGCCGGAGACGCGGGCCGCGTCGACGAAGAGCTCGTTGCGCACCGCGATGGCGCTCGACCGCACGAGCAGCGTCATGATCGGCGACGAGAGCACCCCGAAGACGAGCATGGCCAGCCAGGTGTTGCCGCGGAAGACCGAGAGCACCACGAAGAGCACCATGATGACCGGCAGCGCGATGACGATGCTGGTGAGCGCGACCACGGCGCGGTCGGTCCACCCGCCGGAGTAGCCGGCGATGAGCCCGAGCACGAGGCCGATGCCGGTGTACGCGACGACCGCCACGGCGACGCTCGAGAGCGTGGGCCCGGCGCCGTGCATGAGGCGGGAGAGCACATCGCGGCCGAGCACGTCGGTGCCGAGCAGGTGCTCGGGGGTCGGCGTCTGCATCGCCTGCAGGATCTCCTGCTTCAGCGGATCGAACGGGGCGACGACGTCGGCGAGCAGGGCGCCGCCGACGGCGATGACCAGCCAGGTCAGCGCCAGGATGACGGGGACGGACGGACGGCGCAGCTTGCCGGGCGCCTTGGCGGCCGCGGAGGTGCTGCTGATGACTGCGGTGCTCATGCGTTGGCCCTCACCTTCGGGTTGAGCAGGGTGTAGACGATGTCGGTCAGCAGGTTCACGAGCAGGATCACGGCGGTGAAGAGCAGCACCGCGCCCTGGATGTTCGCGAGGTCGTGGTTGGTCGTGCCGCGCGCGACCATCGAGCCGAGGCCGGGGATCGCGAAGACGGACTCGAGCGTGACCGTGCCGCCGATGTGGTTGACGAAGGTGGCGCTGATCGTCGCGAGCACGGGGATCGCCGCGTAGCGGAGGCCGTACTTGAGGATGAGGCGGCGGCGGGGGAAGCCGTTGGCCTGCAGGAAGCGCATGAAGTCGCGGCTGAGCGCCTCGGCCATCGACTCGCGGGTCTGCTTGGCGATGAGCGCGACGCCCGCGAAGGACATGGCGGTCACCGGCAGCACCATCCGCGAGAGGAACTCGCCGAAGTCGTCCTCCGGCGCCGTGTAGCCGACGGCGGGCAGCCAGCCGAGGGTGCCGGCGAAGAGCACGATGAGCAGCAGCGCCACCCAGAAGTTCGGCAGCGAGATGCCGAGCATGCCGATGCCGTCGAGCACCCGCGCGGCCCAGCCGCCCTTGACCGCGGCGACGACGCCGAAGGTGACGCCGATGATCGCCGAGACCAGCGCGGCGAAGGTGGCGAGCCAGAACGTGGGCCAGAAGCGCTGCTCGAGCAGGCGCGAGACGGGCTCGCCGCTGAAGAGCGAGGTGCCGAAGTCGCCGCGGAAGATGCCCGCGAGCCAGTCGAGGTACTGCTCCAGCACGGGGCGGTCGAGCCCCAGCTCCGCGTTCAACTGCGCGACCCGCTCGGGTGTGGCGTCGGGCCCGAGGATCTGCGTGGCCGCGTCGCCCGGCACGAGCGAGGCGAGCAGGAACGTCAGGATCGTCATGATGAACAGGACGGGGATGGAGACTGCGATGCGGGTCGCGATGAGTCTGATCAAGGGCGTTGCTCCGTGCTCGGGGAGTTCCTCGCGCCCGGTGGGGTTACCGTTGCGCTACGTTGCGCACTAATAAACCCTGTTGTTGTTTCCCGCGCAATACCCGATTGTTTCCGAGCGGTAACAGATGTCGGAGAACGACGCAGGGCCCCGCCGGATGGCGGGGCCCTGCGTCGAGGAGCTGCGGGTCAGTCGCGCGCGGCGAAGCGGGCGACCGTGCCGCCCTGCACCATGGCCACCGGCACGACCGCGGTGCGGGCCGGGCGCTCCACGTCGTCGAGGCGCTCCACCAGCATCGTGACCGCGGCGGCGGCCATCCGCTCGGCGGGCGTGCGCACGGTCGTGAGCCGCGGCGAGACGTAGCCGGCGGCGGGGATGTCGTCGAAGCCGACCAGCGAGAGGTCCTGCGGGATGCGCAGCCCGTAGCTCGCGGCGCTCGCCAGGATGCCCAGGGCGATCGTGTCGCTCGCCGCGAAGACGGCGCTCGGCGGCTCCGCCACCGAGAGCAGGTGCGAGAGCGCGCCCGCGCCGAAGTCCTCGCTGAAGGGACCGGCGTGCATGACCTGCCGAGCGGGGTCGATGCCGGCCTTGCCCAGCGCATCCGCCCAGCCGCGGCGGCGCTCGCGCACCGAGTGCAGATCGGCGGGTCCCGTGACGAGGCCGATGCGCTCGTGGCCCATCGCCGCCAGGTGGGCGGTGGCCTGGAAGGCGCCGGCGTAGTCGTCCACGAGCACGCTGTCGTGCACGGTGTCCTCGACGATCTCCTCGTCGATCACGACGACCGGGATGCCCGCCTCGACGGCGGCGGCCAGCGCCGGGTTGGTCGTGTGGTTGCCCGCGTAGATGAGCCCGTCGATGTCGCGCTCGAGCAGCAGCTGCACGTAGTCGTGCTCCTTGCGGGGATGGCTGAAGGTCGACCCGGTGAGCACGGAGAGGCCCTGCGTCTCGGCGGCCTCGACGATGCGCTCGGCGATCCGGCCGAAGTACATGCTGCCGATCTGCGGCACGACCAGCCCGATCACGCCCGAGCGGGTGCCGCGGCTGCGGCGCTCGCGCCCCTGCTTGCTGTAGCCGAGCTCGTCCATGGCCGATCGCACCCGCCCCTCGGTGGCCGCCGTCAGCGAGAGCTGCCCGTTCACGAAGCGCGAGACGGTCGAGACGGAGACGCCCGCGCGCTGCGCGACCTCGTGCAGGCTCGGCGTCCTCTGTGCGGTGCGCGGCGTCATCGACTCCCCCTCGGCTTGGCCCGTGCGCGGATGCTCCGCGTCACGGTAGTGCATGGCTGCCGCGCTCGTCCGCCACCGCGACGCGGTGCGCCGTCAGGCCCCCGCTGCTCGAGGTGACGCGGCGTCGCGTTCTGTGCTCTACTCTACTCCAAACGTTGTGCAACGTTGCGCTACAGCTGAAGTCGAAGAGGAGACGGATCGTGGGCGCGAACGGCGGAGCGGATGCCGGTTGGACGCGGATCGGGCTCTCGGTCGTGATCGCGCACTCGCTGCTGCTGCAGATGGTCACGTACTGCCTGCGCCCCTCCCTCTCCTACGCGGCGCTCGAGGCGGGCCTCGGCAGCGAGTGGCTCGGGCTGCTCTCCGCGGCCTTCGCACTGCCGGGCCTCGCGCTGGCCATCCCCTCCGGCCGCCTTGCCGACCGCGTCGGCGAGCGCGCGATCGCCATCGTCGGCGGGGCGCTCATGCTCGCGGCGGCGCTCACCGCGCTGCTCGGCGCCTCGAGCTTCGTGCTGCTGATCGCCGCGACGGTGCTGTTCGGCTGCGGCCACCTGCTCACCGTGGTCTCCGACCAGGCGGTGCTCGCCAACCGCACCCCCGCCGCGAAGCGCGACGCGGTCTTCGGCGGCTACGCGCTCTCCATCTCGCTCGGGCAGGGGCTCGGCGGCGCGCTGCTCGCGATCAACGCCGGCAGCGCCGCGACCCCGGACCTCGACCTGCAGTTCGGGCTCTCGGTGGCGATCACGGCGCTGGGCTTCGCGGCGGCGGTCTTCATGCCGCGGTCCGCTCCGCATCCGCTCGGCACGCCCCGCCCGCCGAAGGTGCCGGTGCTGAGCATGCTGCGCCGCCCGGCCGTGCTGCGCGCCGTGCTGGCGAGCAGCATCGTGGTGACGGCGGTCGAGATCTCGCTCGTGTACTTCCCGGCGCTCGGCTACGAGATGGGCTACCCCGCGGCCGTGGTCAGCGCCATGCTCGTCACCCGGGCCGCCGCGGGCATGCTCTCGCGCGTCGGCCTGGGCATCGCGCTGCGCACCCTCGGGCGGCGCCGGCTGATGGTCGGCAGCGTGGCGGCCTCGGCGGTCGCCATGGCCGCGGTCGCCGTGCCGCTCGGCCCGGTCTGGACCATCGCGGCCTGCGCCGTGTTCGGGCTGCTCAACGGCTTCTGCCAGCCGCTCACGCTCTCGTGGCTCAGCGAGATCGCCCCGCCCGGGCAGCGGGCCACCCTCATGTCGGTGCGGCTCGCCTCGGTGCGCATCTCGCAGACCGCCCTGCCCGCCGGGGTCGGGCTCTTCGGGGCCGTGGTCGGCGCGGGCGGCGTGCTCGTGGTGGTCGGCGGGCTCATCGGCGTGGCCGCCTGGCTCTCGGCGGCAATCGGCGCGACGCCGAGCGAGGAGCCGGGCACGGCCGCCGCGCCCTCCTGAGCCTCCGCGCGCACGCGGTCGGAGCCGACGCCCAGGCGCCGTGACGCGTTCGGGGGACGGCGGCCCGGTACCGTGGCCGGGTGATCCGCCGTACCCGCACCGCCCTGCTCGCCCCGATCGCCGCCGTCGCACTGCTCGCGGCCGGCTGCACGGCGGCGCCGGAACCGGTCCCCGACGGGCCGGTCGAGACGCGCGCACCGGAGCAGGGACTGACGGTGCTGGCCCCTGGCCAGGACGCCGAGGCCGAGGCCGCCGCCGCGAGCGCCGCGCTCTTCGCGGGATCACCCGCCGCCGTGGTCGCGCCGTCGGAGGACGCCGCCGCGCAGCTGGGCGCCGCGAGCGTGGCCGTGCACCTGGGCGTGCCGCTGCTGCTCGACGACGGCGAGCGCGACGGTGGCGACCCGCTGCTCGGCGAGCTCGAGCGCCTCGGCGCGGAGCACGTGATCGCCCTCGGCATCGACGACGTCGACGGCCTGGAGGGCGAGATCGTCAGCGCGCCGGTCGATCGCGACGCGCTGCAGGAGCTGCTCGGCGATGACGTGGAGCTCGCCGACGCCGGCGAGACCCCCGTGGCGCAGCTCGCCGCGCTCGCGGAGGGCGACGCCCTCGTCGACCCGGCCACGCCGGAGGACGGGGACGACGGCTCCAGCCGGGCGCCCATCCCTCAGCTTGAGGGCATCGAACCCGGCGAGCCGCTCGTCGGCGTGACCGGCATCGCCACCGAGGAGGCCGCATCCGTGCCGGCCGTCGCCACCGCGCGCGCCGCGGGCGTGCCGATCACGGTACTGCCGGCGGATGCGCCGAACCCGCAGGACTCCCCCGACGCGATCGCCGCGCTCAGCGCCGAGGGCGTCGCCGCGCACCTCGCGATCGGGCCGGCACTGGCCGCGGAGCGCCAGCTCGAGTGGAAGGTCGCCTCCGCGGCGACCGGCGCGCAGCTGCCCGGCGGCGGCCAGCGCATGTTCCCCGGCCACATGATGGTGGCGATGTACGGCACCCCGGGCGCGCCCGTGCTCGGCATCCTCGGCGAGCAGGACGTGCAGCCCAGCATCGACCGCGCCGCCGCGCTCGCCGCCGAGTACGACGGCCTGACCGACCGCACCGTCATCCCCGCCTTCGAGATCATCGCCACGGTGGCCTCGGGCGGCGCGGGCGGTGACGGCAACTACTCGAACGAGCTCGACCCGCAGACCTTCGTGCCGTGGATCGAGGCCGCTGGCGCCGCCGGGCAGTACGTGGTGCTCGACCTGCAGCCGGGCCGCACCGACTTCCTCACTCAGGCGAAGGCCCTCGAGCCGCTGCTGCGCTACCCGTGGGTCGGGCTCGCGCTCGACCCCGAGTGGCGGCTCGGCCCCGACCAGACCCACCTCGTGCAGATCGGTTCGGTCGGCGCCGACGAGGTCAACGCGGTGGGCGACTGGCTCGCCGAGCTGACCGTGGCGAACGACCTGCCGCCCAAGCTCTTCGTGCTGCACCAGTTCCGCTTCGACATGCTGCACGACCGCGAGCGCGTGGTGACCGACCGCCCCGAGCTCGAGACCCTCGTGCACGTCGACGGCCAGGGAGGCCAGCCCGCCAAGCAGGCCACGTGGCGCGCGCTGACGCAGGAGACCGAGCAGCAGCGCTTCTGGTGGGGCTGGAAGAACTTCATCGACGAGGATCAGCCGATGCTCACCCCGCAGGAGACCATGTCGCAGGTCTCGCCGCTGCCCGACCTGATCACCTACCAGTAAGGGGGCTCAGCGCGAGACCGGTGCGCCGGCGGGGGGATCGTCGCCCGCCCGGGCGAGCCCGGCCTCGCCGGGCGGCGCCGGATCGAGCGGATGCGCGATCTCGTCGCGCCCCAGCCTCGGCAGCAGCACGGCCAGGATCGCGAGCGGCACCGGCACGAGCCCGGCGACGACGAAGACGGGCGCGATGCCGATGCCCTCGCCGAGCGGCCCGGCGAGCGCCATCGATACGGGCATGAGCACGAGCGAGACGAAGAAGTCGAGGCTGGAGACCCGCCCGAGCATGTGCGCCGGCACCCGGCGCTGCAGCAGCGTGCCCCAGATCACCTGCGCCGCCGAGAAGGTGAGCCCGACGAGCGCCGCGCCGACGATCATGACCCAGAGCTGATCGGTGAAGCCGATCGCGGCGAAGGGCACGCAGCCGAAGCCCCAGAGCAGGATCATCACGGTGAGGTAGCGCCGCGGCAGCGGCAGCGAGGCGACCAGCAGCGATCCGATCGCGCCGCCGGCGCCGAAGCCGGCGAGCACCGCGGCGTAGGAGCCGGCCCCGCCGCCGGTCTGCTCGCGCACCGCGAAGGGCAGCAGCACCTCCATCGGCCCCATGATGACGAGGATCATCGCGCTCGCGAAGAGCAGGGTGGCGAAGAGCCACGGCGTGCGCACCATGTAGCGCACGCCCTCGCCGATGTCGCCGAGCGCCGAGCGGATGGGGTGCGCCGTCTCGGTCGACAGGTCGCGCTGCACCGGCGTGGGCCGCAGCGCGAGCAGCCCGACCACCGCGAGCACCTGCGCGGCCGCGAAGAGCACGAAGCCGAGGCCCGGCGAGTGCACGGCGATGGCCGCGCTGGCGAGCGCGGGGCCTGCGGCCTGCATGACGGCCGGTCGCAGCACACCCTCGAAGCCGTTGGCGGCGAGCAGGTCGCCGGGCGGCAGGATCGAGGGCAGCATCGCCGAGTAGGCGGGGTAGAAGAAGGCGTCGCCGATCGCGATCACGAAGGCCACGACCACGAGGTGCCAGAAGGCGATCGTGCCGGTGAGCGCGAGCACCGCCAGGGCCGCGACCGCGACGGTCTTGACCGCCTCGACGACGAGCAGGATGCTGCGCTGCGGGATGCGGTCGGCCGCGACGCCGCCGACCAGCACGAACAGCAGCATGCCCAGGCTCGAGATGGCCATGAGCGCGCTGAACTCGACGGCGCCGAGCCCGAGGTCGATCACCTGGTAGAGGCCGGCGATGAGCCAGACGCCCATGCCGAGCAGCGACATCGTGATCGCGACGGCGAGGATGCGGTACTGCCCCGTGCGGAACGGGGCGAGGGCGCGCGGCAGGCGCGGCATGCGGGGTCCTCCGGGGTCAGGCCTGGATGATGGCGAGCACGTTGCCCGCGGGGTCGCGGATCCAGCCGATGTCCGGCCCCCCGCCCATGCCGCGGGCGATGCCGAGCTCGTCGGTCGGCAGCTCGTCCTCAGCGTAGATCTTCGTCTCGACGCCGCGCGAGCGCAGGTCGCGCATAGCGGCGTCGAGGTCGTCGACCGGGAAGTTGAGGATCGTGAAGGAGGCGGGCTCGTGCACCGGCTTGCCGTAGAGGAAGACGCTGTGCCCGTTCGCGAAGTGCAGGTCGAGGAAGCCCATCTCGTTCACCCGCACGTCGAGCCCCAGCACGGTTCCGTAGAATTCGCGTGCCGCGGGGATGTCGTCGACGGCGAATCCGCTGAAGGCCTGGTCGCTGCTGAACATGTCGTCCTCGTCTCGTCGAGCGCTCGCCATCGAGGTCGCTGATCCACCGCGGCCGGGAAGGATGTGTACGCTGTCCACAATGACACAGCGCGCCATCGGGGACAAGGCCGGGAGGCCGACGCGATGACCGACGCCCCGAACCGCTCCTCCTACCGGCACGGCGACCTCCGTCAGGCCCTCATCGAGGCCGGCCTCGACATGGCCCGCCAGGGCGGACCGGATGCGATCGTGCTGCGCGAGGCCACCCGACGCGCCGGCGTCTCCCCCAACGCCGCGTACCGGCACTTCGCCGACCGGCAGGAGCTGCTCGAGGCGGTGAGCGCATCCGCTCAGGGGCTGGCGGCGGATGCGATGGAGGACGCCGTCGAGGCGCAGCCCGGCACCGGCGACCCCGCCGTCGACGCCCGGCTGCGGGTCGGCGCGGTCGGCCGCGGATACCTGGCCTTCGCCCGCCGGGAGCCCGGGCTCTTCCGCGCGGCCTTCACGGTGCCCAACGATCTCAGCGAGGCCTTCGACGCCGACAAGGCCGGCTACCGCGGTCGCACGCCCTTCCAGGTGCTCGCCGAGGCGCTCGACGCACTGCACGCCGCCGGGGTGCTGCCGGCGGAGCGCCGCCAGGGTGCCGAGCTGCTCGCCTGGTCGTCCGTGCACGGCCTGGGCATGCTCGCCCTCGACGGCCCGCTGCGCGGCCTCACCGACGAGATGCTCGACGGCGCCACCGAACGCCTGCTGCTCATGGTCGACCGTGGGCTCTGAGCGCTTTCAGCGGGGCGGATGCACCGTGAACGCCAGCCCGCTCGCCCCGTAGCTGCGCAGCGCTCGATCGCTCGGATGCACGAGCACCAGCTCGCCGGCGAGGGCCGCGGTCGCATGGTCGTCGAAGGAGTCGGTGAAGAACGTCGCGGCGCCCAGGTCGACCCCCGCCGCGAGCAGCGCGTCGCGCTTCGCGTCGCCGCGACGGTGCAGGGCGAACGCGCCGTCCACCCCGTCCCACCGCAGCTCCGAGGCGATCAGCAGGTCGTGCTCGGCGCCGATGCCGGCGAGGAACGCCGCGGCGAGGCGACGCTCGGTGGCCGTGGCGACGACGACCCGACGACCGGATGCGCGCAGGGACCGCATCCGCTCGACCAGCTCCGCACGCACCCAGCCGCGATCGCCGGCCAGACGGGCACCGAGCCGCTCGGCGAGCACCGCGTAGCGAGCCTCGGGCACACCGCGGAGCGCGATCGCCGCGATCGCGCGGGCCGCTCGGGCGTTGCCCCGCACGTCGTGCCGGCTGACCGCCCAGGCGACGACGCCGGGCAGCGCCGGCAGGATCAGCCACGGCGCCTGCCGCAGACGCACGGCGAGCAGCGCCGTGAAGGTGTCCTTGGTGGTGAGCACGCCGTCGAGGTCGAAGACGGCGTCGCCGAGGTCGCCGCTCATGTCAGCGCGGCAGCACGACCCAGCTGCGGGCGCCGCCGTCCGGCGCCTCGTCGATGCCGATCGTGCCGCCGTGGGCGTCGACTATGCGACGGCAGGTCGAGAGGCCGATGCCGAGGCCGGTCGGCTCCTGGGTGGTGCCGCGCTCCATGAGCTCGAAGACGCGCTCGCGCTGCTCGACCGGCACGCCGGGGCCGTTGTCGTCGATCGTCAGGCGCAGCGCGCCGGGCATGGTCTCGGCGCTGACGGCGATGCGCGGGGCGCGGCCGTCGGCCCAGGTGAACTTGATGGCGTTGCCGACGAGGTTCTGCAGCATGGCGCGCAGCAGGGTGGGGTCGCCGATGAGGTCGATGTCGGCGTGGACCGTGATCTCGGTCCCGGTGCCGGCGATCTCGCCCTGCAGGTCCTCGCGCACCGCCTCGACGAGGTCCGCGAGGTCGACGGGCTGGCGCCGGGGCTGAGCGCCACCGAGCTTGGCGAAGGAGAGCAGGTCGCCGATGAGCGCCGACATCCGCTCGGCGGCGGCCTCGGCGCGGCCGAGGGCGGCGGCCGCCTGCGGGGCGTCCGCGAGCTCGGGGCTGTCGGCGGCGAGCTCGACGAAGCCGACGATGGCGGCGAGCGGGTTGCGCAGATCGTGGCTCACCTGGGCGGCGAAGCGCTCCAGCTGCTCGTTGGAGGACTGCAGCTCGCGGCTGATGCGGCGCAGCTCGAGGGCGTCGACGACCTGGTCGGCGAGGGTGTCGAGCGCGAGGCGCTGCTCGACCGTGAGGTCGTGCACGTCCTCGTCGAAGACGCAGAGGGTGCCGATCGTCACGCCCTCGGGCGTGACCAGCGGGCTGGAGGCGTAGAAGCGCACGTTGCCGATCTCACCCGTCACGAAGGGGTTGTCGGCCCAGCGCGCGTCCGCGCGCGCGTCGTGGATCACCCGCAGCTTCGGGTCGTCGAGGGTCACCGCGCACATCGAGTCCTCGCGCGAGCAGACGGCGGGCTCGAAGCCGACGGCGGCGATCTGATGCTGCTGCCGGTCGTCGATGATGTTCACGACCGCGGTGGAGACGCCGCAGAGCGCGGCGGCCACCTGCACCAGGCCGTCGAGGTCGACCATGCGGGGACCCGAGTCGAGATCGTAGGCGGCGATCGCCTCGCGGCGGGCGGTCTCGATGGCAGCGGGCACGGCCGTCCTTCCGATGGGGTGATCCATGAGGATATCCCGCGGTGCGGCCGGAAGGATAGGTGAGCGGACCTCATCCTCTCGGCCGGTCAGAGCCTCGCGTACCGGGCCCGCAGCACCGAGTAGACCCCGTATGCGACGAAGCCGGCGCCGACCGCGACGAGCAGCACCTGGCCGAAGGGCAGGCCGGCCACCGTCTGCAGCGCCACGTCGATGCCGCCGGCCTGCTCGGGATCGGCGGTGACGGCGCCGACGATCCAGACGACGCCGAGCACCCCGAGGGCTGCGCCGCGGGCGATGTAGCCGATCGTGCCGGTGACCTCGACGGCCTTCCTCGCGGAGCCGGTCGGCGAGACGTCCTCGAGGAACTTCTTCCTCGCCCCCTTCACGATCGAGTAGCCGGCGACGCCGAGGATGCCCAGGCCGACGAGCACGAGCAGCACGATGCCGCCGGGGAGAGTCGCGATGGTGGAGCCCTGCGAACCGCCCGAGCCGCCGCCGGCACCGAGCACCGTGCGGATCGCGAGCACGCCGATGGCACCGTAGGCGATGCCCTTGCCGAGGTCCTTGACCCGGTGCGCCCAGCGCTCCTTGCCGTCCGAACCCGTCGCGAGCACGCCCGAGGCGAGGTACCAGAGCGCCAGGATCAGCAGTCCGACACCGACGATCCAGAGCAGCGCGGCGCCGAACGGGGCGCTGGCGAGCTGCTGCAGTGCGCCCTGCTGGCTCGCCTCCCCCGCATCGCCGCCGCCCACCGCGACGCCCACCGCGATCGCGCCGACCAGGCCGTTGACCACCCCGCTCGCGGCGAAGCCGATTCGGGCGCCCGTGCGCATGGCGGTCGTGTTCCGGGCGCGCGAGGCGGCGCCCTTGGGGTGGGAGGTCATGCGGCCACGGTAGGGAACCGCGTCCGCTCGTGGCCGCTGCTGCCAGCCCCCGCCCAGCGGATGCGAGCTCGGCGAACCCGGTGGCGTACTCGCGGTCGACGGAGGTGCTGGACCCCGTCAGTCCTCTTCCTGCGGCTGCTCCATGTAGACGATCTCCCAGTGGTTGCCGTCGGGGTCGAGCACGCTCCAGCCGTACATGCCGGGGAACTCGATCTTCTCCTTGGCGGGCGAGCCGCCGTTCGCCAGGCCGGCCTCGACGAAGGCGTCGACCTCGGCGGGGGTCTCGGCCGAGAGCGCGATGATCGCGCCCGTGGCGCCCTTCGCGACCGGGCGGGTGGCGAAACCGGCGAAGTAGTCCTCGAGCAGCAGCATCGCCACGATCTCGTCGCTGATGACCACGCTCACGGCGTTCTCGTCGGAGAACTCCTCGTTGAAGCCGAACCCGAGGGCGCCGTAGAAGGCGCGCGAGCGCGCGAGGTCCGTCACGGGCAGGTTCACGAAGATCATGCGGCTCATGTCGCCGAAGGTACCCCCGACCCAGGACATGTGCCTAGGGTGGAACGGATGAAGCCGCTCACCGCGGAGGAGATCCGCTCCTCCATCGTCAACGCCAGCGAGGCGGAGATCGTGGCGATGCCGCTGCCCGGACTGCACGAGGTGCTCTGGGACGAGCGCGAGTTCCTCGGCTGGCTCGATCCCTCGACCCGGCGCCGCGGCTACCTGGTGCACTGGGACGGCGACCGCCCCGTCGGCGTCGTGCTGCGCTCCGTCGAGCCGCGCAAGGGATCCGCCTCCGCGTCGATCTGCTCGCTCTGCCGCACCCAGCAGCCCTACACGCAGGTCGTGCTCTTCACCGCTGCCCGCGCGGGCGAGTCCGGCGCCAACGGCAACACGGTCGGCAACTACATCTGCGCCGATCTGGCGTGCTCGATGATCATCCGCATCACCCCGGGGCAGAGCACGATGCATCCCAGCGACCTGGTGCGCCAGCGCTCCGAGCGCCTCACGGAGCGGGTCAACGGCTTCACCGGCGAGATCCGACGCGTGCCGTGATCGACGCCCTCATCGGAGTCGGCGTGGTCCTCGCACTCCTCGCCGTGATCGTCGCGTTCATCCGCTGGGATCAGCGCCATCCCGAGTCCCGCCCCCGCGGTGGTGTCGGACCGCTCGGCGAGATCTTCCAGCCCACGAACCACCAGGCGCAGGCGCAGTGGGAGGAGCAGCAGCGCTCCCCCGCCCCGCCGCCGCTGCCGGGCGACCCGCCGCCCCCGGAGGATCCGCTGCGCGACCGGCTCTGAGCCGGGCCTCCCGCATCCGTCAGCCCGGTCCTACAGTGAGCGCATGCGCTTCACGACGACGATCCACCTCGACGGCCGCAACACCGGGATCCCGGTGCCGGAGGAGGTCGTGCTCGGCTTCGGCGCCGGCAAGCGGGTGCCTGTCGTCGTCCGCCTCGCCGGATACGAGTACCGCAGCACGGTCTCGTTCTACAAGGGCCAGTACCTGATCTCGCTCAGCAGCGAACACCGCGCGACCACCGGCCTCGAGGGCGGCGACACCGTCGAGGTCGAACTCGAGCACGACACGGCGCCGCGGATCGTGGAGCCCACCGACGACCTCGCGGCCGCGCTGGCCGGGCAGCCGGATGCGCTGGCCGCCTGGGAGCGCCTGTCGCCGAGCGCGCGCAAGGCGCACGTCGCCCAGATCGAGGGGGCGAAGGCCGCCGAGACCCGCGCCCGCCGGGTGGAGAAGGTCGTCGCGACGCTGCTCGGCGCCTAGGCGCGCCGGGGCCGGGCGGCGCGCCGCACGATCGCCGCGAGCACCCGCCAGCCCATCAGGAAGGCCGCCAGCACCACGGCGGTCACCACGATGAAGCTCGGCTCGGCACCCTGCCCGTTCGCGAGCCGCAGCAGCACGCCGCCGCCCACGGTGACGGCCCAGACGATGAAGCCGGTGCGCAGCACGGCCGTCGGCGCCTGCCAACCCGCCGTGATCAGCCAGCCCACGAGAAGGGGAACGAGGAAGGGCCAGTAGGTGCCCCACGCGCCGGCGAGCGGCTCGTCGTGACTGCCTCGCCCGATCAGCACGAAGGCCAGCAGCAGGGCTGCGTCGAGGAGCAGGGATGCGAGGGCGCGCATCCGCAAAGCCTATGCCCGGGTCGCCGCCCGCTCCCTCGGAGGGCACCCAGACTGCGCTCCTAGCGTTATCGGGTCCCGAACGAAGGAGCACCCCTGATGCAGTCCCTCTACACCGCCGCCGCAACCTCGACCGGTGACGGCCGCTCCGGCCACGTGCGCAGCGTCGACGGCCTCGTCGACACCGACCTCGCGGCCCCCACCGAGATGGGCGGCCCCGGCGGCGCCCCGAACCCCGAGGTGTTCTTCGCGGCCGGTTACGCCGCCTGCTTCCACTCGGCGCTCAAGGCCGCGGGCAAGCAGCTCGACATCGCGATCGAGGACTCGGCGGTCACCGCCGAGGTCAGCATCGGCGAGCGCGAGGGCGGCTTCCAGCTGGCCGTCGTGCTGAACGTCGAGCTCGGCGGCATCAGCCGCGAGGACGCCCAGAAGGCGGCCGAGCTGGCGCACACGATCTGCCCGTACTCGCACGCGACGAACGGCAACATCGACGTGCAGCTCGCCGTCGACGTGGCCTGACCCGCACCGACGCCGCCCGGCGCGCGCCGCCACGCCGGGCGCGCCCCGCGGCGGGCCCCCGCCCACCCGCGCGAGCCAGGGGGCCC
>JASCOA010000024.1 GCA_029959365.1 Microbacteriaceae bacterium PS02343
CCCGCGCCATGTGTTAAACCCCCCGGGGCCCCCCCCCCCCCCCCCGGGCCCCCGCCCCCCCCCGCGCGGGGCCCCTCGTCGCATCCGCTCGCTCAGTGGGCCAGCGACTGCCCCTGCGTCTTCGGGGCGGAGTCGTACATCTCGGTGATCTCGCCGGCGAAGTCGGCGAGGATCACGTCGCGCTTGATGCTGAGCTTCGGCGTGAGGTGACCGCTCGCCTCGGTGAGCTCGATCGGCAGCACGCTGAACTTGCGGATCGACTCGGCGCGCGAGACCAGCGTGTTCGCGGCGTCGATCGCCCGCTGCACCTCGGCGACGACGGTCGGATGCGCGGCCGCCTCGGCGAGGCTCAGCGTGCCCTGCACGCCGTTGTTGGCGAGCCACGCCGGCAGCATCTCCGGGTCGAGGGTGACCAGCGCGGCGATGAACGGCTTCTGATCGCCTGTGACGACGACCTGCCCGATGATCGGATTCGCACGGATCGGGTCCTCGAGCACGGCCGGGGCGACGTTCTTGCCCGCTGCGGTGACGATGATCTCCTTCTTGCGGCCCGTGATCGTGAGGTAGCCCTCCGCGTCGATCGCGCCGAGGTCCCCGGTGCGGAACCAGCCGTCCTCGGTGAACGCCGCCTTCGTGGCCTCCTCGTTCCGCCAGTAGCCCCTGAAGACGTTGTTGCCGGTCACCTGCACCTCGCCGTCCTCGGCGATGCGGATGCCGACGCCGGGGAGCGCGGGGCCCACGGTGCCGATCTTGAACTTGGCGGGCACGTTGACCGAGGCGGGGGCGGTCGTCTCGGTGAGGCCGTAGCCCTCGAGGATGCGCACGTCCATGCTGCGGAAGAAGTGGCCGAGGCGCGGGCCGAGCGGCGCCGAACCCGAGACGGCGTAGCGCACGTTGCCGCCCATGGCCGCCCGGAGCTTGCCGTAGACGAGCTTGTCGAAGAGCGCGAACTGCAGCTTGAGCGCCAGCGGCACGCTGCCGGCGTCGAGCGCTTTGGAGTGCGCGACGGCGACGTCGGCCGCGCGGCGGAAGATCTTGCCCTTGCCGCCGGTCTCGGCCTTCTGCTCGGAGGCGTTGTAGACCTTCTCGAAGACCCGCGGCACCGCGAGCAGGAAGGTCGGCTTGAAGCTGCCGAGCGAGGGCAGCAGCAGCTTCGTGTCGGGCTGGTGGCCGACCTTCACCCCCGAGTGCACGGCGAGCACCGAGATGAAGCGCGCGAAGACGTGCGCGAGGGTGATGAAGAGCAGCGTCGAGGAGCCGGGGGCGACGACCTCGGCGAGCTCCTTCGCCGAGTTGCGGGCCAGCTCGACGAAGTTCGAGTGATCGAGCACGCAGCCCTTGGGGCGCCCCGTGGTGCCGGAGGTGTAGATGAGCGTGGCGATGTCCTCGCCGTTCGCCAGGGTCCGGCGGCGCTCGATCTCGCCGTCGGGGATCGCGGTGCCCGCGGCCGAGAGCTTGGCGAGGTCGCCGGTGTCGATCTGCCAGACGCTGCGCACCTCGGGCAGATCGGCGTGCACCTCGTCGAAACGGGCGAAGTGGTCGCTGTTCTCGACGATCACGGCGACGGCGCCGGAGTCGGCGAGGTTCCACTGCACCTGGGAGGGGGACGAGGTCTCGTAGACCGGCACGAGCACGCCGCCGGCGAACCAGACGGCGAAGTCGACGAGGGTCCACTCGTAGCGGGTCTTGGCCATGAGGCCGACCTTGTCGCCCGGTTCGATGCCGCTCGCCGCGAGGCCCTTGGCCAGCGCGGTCACCTCCTCGAGGAAGCGGCGCGCGCTCACGTCCGTCCAGCCGCCGCGCCCGTCGGGCAGGGCGAAGAGGGGAGCGTCGGGGGTGGCCCGGACCCGCTCCACGAGCAGGTCGGTCACATTGGCGTTCGGGTCGGCAGGGACCACGGCGGGCACGATCTGATGGTTCACGGCAACTCCTTCGGTACCGGTCAGCGTAGAGCTCGTGCTCACCCTATCCCGGGGCGCCGAGCCGCGGCGGGGCCGAACGTCCCCCGCGCCGGCAGCTCCGGGGGACGGATGGCTGGGGGTAGAGTGGCCTGGTCCGTCTCGAGGTGAGGTCTCCATGTTCTACTGGCTGATGAAGCATCTCGTCGCCGGCCCCATCGTGAAGGTCGTCTTCCGCCCGTGGATCGTCGGGCTGCAGAACATCCCCGAGCACGGCGGCGCGATCCTGGCCTCGAACCACCTCTCCTTCGTCGACTCGGTGTTCCTGCCGCTGGTGCTCGACCGTCGGATCAGCTTCCTGGCCAAGAGCGACTACTTCACCGGTCGCGGCATCAAGGGCTTCCTCGTCCGCCTCTTCTTCGAGGCCACCGGGCAGCTCTCCATCGACCGCTCGGGCGGCAAGGCCAGCGAGGCCTCGCTGAACACCGGCCTGCAGGTGCTGCACAAGGGCGACCTGCTCGGCATCTACCCGGAGGGCACCCGCAGTCCCGACGGCCGCATGTACCGCGGTCGCACCGGCGTCGCGCGCATGGTCCTCGAAGGCAAGGTGCCCGTCGTGCCGATCGCGATGATCGACACCGAGAAGATCATGCCCATCGGCACCAAGATCCCCACCGTGCGACGCGTCGGCATCGTCATCGGCGAGCCGCTCGACTTCTCGCGCTTCGAGGGGCTCGAGGGCGACCGTTTCATCCTGCGCTCCATCACCGACGAGATCATGTACGAGCTCGGCAAGCTGAGCCAGCAGGAATACGTCGACGCGTATGCGTCTTCCGTCAAGGAGAAGCGCGGCCCCGCCGCACGCCGATAGGCTCAGCCACGGTCCGCGCTCTCCGCCGGATCGTCAGGTCCGGCGCCCACCCCGCCACCCATCGAAACTCCAGAGGAACCACCGTGGTCGACTCCACCGAACCCGTCATCACCGCAGCTCCGGCCGTGATCGAGGGGCTCGACTACTGGCGCACGCTCCCCGTCAAGCAGCAGCCCGCCTGGCCCGACGCTGCGGCGACCGCCGCCGTCTCGGCCGAGCTCTCCACCCTCCCTCCGCTCGTCTTCGCGGGCGAGGTCGACCAGCTGCGCGAGCGCCTCGGCAAGGCCGCGCGAGGCGAGGCCTTCCTGCTGCAGGGCGGCGACTGCGCCGAGACCTTCGCCGGCGCCACTGCCGACCAGATCCGCAACCGGGTCAAGACGCTGCTGCAGATGGCGGTCGTGCTCACCTACGGTGCCTCGATGCCGGTGGTCAAGATGGGGCGGATGGCGGGCCAGTTCGCCAAGCCGCGATCGAACGACTTCGAGACCCGCGGCGACGTGACGCTGCCGGCCTACCGCGGCGACATCGTCAACGGCTACGACTTCACCCCCGAGTCCCGCGAGGCGGACCCGCGCCGCCTGCTGCAGGGCTACCACACGGCCGCCTCGACGCTGAACCTGGTGCGCGCCTTCACGCAGGGGGGCTTCGCCGACCTGCGCGAGGTGCACAGCTGGAACCGGGGCTTCGCCGCGAACCCCGCGAACCAGCGCTACGAGCACCTGGCCGCCGAGATCGACCGGGCCATCAAGTTCATGGAGGCCGCCGGAGCCGATTTCGACGAGCTCAAGCGCGTCGAGTTCTACACCGGGCACGAGGGCCTGCTCATGGACTACGAGCGGCCCATGACGCGCATCGACTCGCGCACCGGCGCCGCGTACAACACGTCGTCGCACTTCCAGTGGATCGGCGAGCGCACCCGTGAGCTCGACGGCGCGCACGTCGACTTCTTCTCGCGCGTGCGCAACCCCATCGGCGTCAAGCTCGGCCCGTCGACGACACCCGAGACGATGCGCGAGCTCATCGAGAAGCTCGATCCGAACCGCGAGCCGGGCCGTCTCACCTTCATCACGCGCATGGGCGCCGGCAAGATCCGCGACGCCCTGCCGCCGCTGCTCGAGGCGATCAAGGAGATGGACGCGCTGCCGCTCTGGGTCACCGACCCGATGCACGGCAACGGCATCACCACGTCGACCGGCTACAAGACCCGTCGCTTCGACGACGTGGTCGACGAGGTCAAGGGCTTCTTCGAGGCGCACCGTGCGGCCGGCACCCACCCGGGCGGCATCCACGTCGAGCTCACCGGCGACGACGTCACCGAGTGCCTCGGCGGCTCGGAGCACATCGACGAGGCGACGCTGGCCACCCGCTACGAGTCGCTCTGCGACCCTCGCCTCAACCACAAGCAGTCGCTGGAGCTCGCGTTCCTGGTGGCCGAGGAGCTCAGCGCCAAGCGCTGATCGCACGAGAGCGGAAGGGGGGGGGGGGGGGGGCCCCCCCCCCCCCCCCCCCCCCCCCCCGCGTCCCGGCATCAGCCGGTCAGGCTCCAGCGCAGCGTGATCGTGTCGCCGACGCGCGCTTCCTCGCCGGCGCCGGGGGAGATCTCGGTGACCGTCGCGAAGGCGCCGAAGGGACCGGGGTCGCTGTAGGCGACCTTCAACCCCTCCGCCTCGAGCGCGGCGACGGCCTCGTCGACGTTCTCGCCCACGACATCCGGGATCTGCACGGGCTGCGGTCCGTCCGAGACGTTCGCGACGATCACCGTGCCCGGTACGACGGGCTGCCCTTCGTCGACCTGCGCCGACCAGTTGATCACCCGGCCCTCGCCCACGTCGTTGTTGTAGCGCCGCTCGCCCTCGCGGTACTCGAGGCCCGCCTCGCTGAGGATGGCCCGTGCGGAGTCGGCCGTCTCGCCGCTCACGTCCGGCACGGCGCCGGCCGAGACGACGAGCGTGTATGGCTGCTGCTCGCCGTACTGCTCACCGGCCACGAGCTCGATCGCCTCGCCGGCGGCGTTCACGCCGAGCGCTCGGATGACCGAGCCCTCGTCGATGTCCGCGTTGAACTCGATGGTGCCCTCCTGCTGCGTGAAGGCACCCAACGTCTCGACGGCCTGCGCCTCCGGCTGGCCCACGAACTCGGGGATGTCGATGAGCTGCGGACCCGACGAGACCACGAGATCGATCGGCGTCTCGGGCGCGAGGGGATCGTCCGGTCCTGGGCTCGTGCGGATGACGAGGCCCGCCTCGAGCTGCAGATTCGGCTCCGTGGTGGTGTCGCCCACGGTGAAGCCCGCATCCTGGATGGCCGCCGTCGCGGCCTCGACGGACTGACCGGTCACATCGGGGGCGGTCACGTACGAGCCCGGTCCCGCGAGGAAGTACCAGGTCGCAGCGCCGCCCACGCCGAGGAGCACCACGAGCGCGAGGATCAGCGCGACGAGCGGTCCGCGGCGCTTCTTGCGCGGCTCCTCCTCGCCGTCGACCTCGCTGTGGTCGTCGGTGGCGCCGTCGATCGGCCCGGTGCCGCGACGCGAGGGCGCGAGCACCTGGGTCGCGCCCTGGTTCAGCTCGCCCGTGCCGAGCGCCGGATGCAGCACCCGGGTCGGCTGGTAGGACGACGTGCCGTTCATGGCGACGGTGGGCGTCGGCTGCGTGGCGTCCGGCACGACGATGCGGCGTGCATCCGTCAGCTGCTCCAGCAGGCTGCGCGCGTCGCGCGGGCGTGCCTCGGGCTCGCGGGCCGTGGCCCAGAGCACGAGCTCGTCGAGCTCGACGGGCACGTCCGCGACGACGTCCGACGGCGGCGGCACGTTGTCGTTGGCGTGCTGGTACGCGATCTGCATCGGCTGCTCGCCCTTGAAGGGCTGCTCGCCGGCGAGCATCTCGTACATCATGATGCCGACCGCGTAGATGTCGCTGCGGGTGTCCGCGACCCCGCGGGTGACGAGCTCGGGGGAGAGGTAGGCGATCGTGCCGAGCAGCGCCTGGCCGGTGGCGGTGTTCGCGCTCACGGCCCGGGCCAGCCCGAAGTCGCCGATCTTGATGCGGCCGTCGTCGGCCAGCATCACGTTCTCGGGCTTGAGGTCGCGGTGCACGATGCCGGCTCGGTGCGCGGCGGCGAGACCGGAGAGCACGGCCTCGGAGATGTCGAGCATCTGCTCGGGGGTGAGCCGCCCGTACTCCTGCAGCAGGTCGCGCAGGGTGATGCCGGGCAGGTACTCCATCACCAGGTAGGCGGTCTCCGCCTCCTGGCCCTGGTCGAAGACGTTGACGACGTTCGGATGCGCCAGACGCGCGGCCGAGCGCGCCTCCTGGATGAAGCGCTCCTTGAACTGCTCGTCGTCGGCGAGGTGCGGATGCATCACCTTGATCGCCACGCGGCGGTCGAGCCGCAGGTCGGTCGCGAGGTAGACCGTGGCCATGCCACCACGGGCGATGCGTGAGCGCACCTCGTAGCGACCATCGATCAATCGGCCGACGAGGGGGTCCTCGGTGGGGTTGCTGCTCACCCTGCGAGTCTAGGGCTGGGGTGACGGGCGGCTCGCCCGAAACACCGATCGCGGCGCGGAACGCCGCAGCGGATCAGCCCAGCTCCGAGAGCCAGGCCCAGGCCGAGGCCTCCCACTTGGCGTAGGCGGTCGGATGCGCGGAGATCTGCACGGCCTGCGCCGCCTGGGTGAGGGTCATCGACTGCCACCCGCCGATGTCCAGCAGGCCCCGGTTGCCGTCGGCGGTGCCGGTGTAGAAGGCGCGAGCGGCGAAGGCGGGGTCGAGGATCTGCTCCACGCTGCCCCAGCCGAAGCTCGGCCGCTGCTGGAACAGACCCACGGAATCGCGGTCGCCGTAGTCGATGTTGCGCAGCGACGACTCCTGCATCGCGGTCGCGAGCGCGATGACGATGCCGTAATCGGGCACTCCGAGCTGGCGTCCCACGTTCACGATGACCTGCGCGTTCGCGCGGGTGGTCGCATTCAACGTGGTGACGCTGCCGGTCGCGCCGCCCGCCGGCGCGGCCGGGGCGGGGGACGATGAGCCGCTCGAGGACGAGCCGCTCGACGCGGAACCACCGGACGTGGAGCTGCTGCTCGAGGAGGCGCCGGGGATCACGAGCTCGCTGCCCGGGTAGATGATGCTGGATCGGCTCAGCCCGTTGGCGTCGAGGATGCGCGTCACGGTCACGCCGTAGCGGGCCGCGATGGCGCTGATCGTCTCGCCGGCGCCGACGGTGTGCCGGGCGCCGTCGACGGATGCCGCGGGAGCCTGCACCGCGGCGGCCTGCTCCACCGGCGCCTGCTCCGGCTCGGCCTCGGCCGGCGGGGCCTCGGTCTCGTGCGCGATGAGCTCGGGCGCGCCGGGCAGCGCGGGCACGACCCGGTCGGCACCCGGCAGGACGATGCTCTGCCCGGGGAAGATCGTGCTCGACCAGCTGAGGCCGTTGGCCTCGAGCAGATCGACGGTGGCGAGGCCGTGCGCGGCGGCGATGCCCGCGATCGTGTCGCCCTCCTGGATCATGTACGACCCCGAGCTCGAGGCCGCGCCGGCCGCCGTCGGGGCGGCGGCGATGCCGTTGCGCAGCGTCAGCGTCTGACCGGGGTAGATGGAGGAGCGCCAGCTGAGTCCGTTGAGCGCCAGGATGCCGGCGGTGGAGAGGCCGAACTGCTCGGCGATGCCGCTCACCGTGTCGCCGTCGGCGACCGTGTAGGTGGAGGGCACGGCGGCGAGCGCGCGCACCGGCTCGACGCTCGCGACCCGCGTCGCCGTGGCTGCTGCCGCCAGGCCGCGCACACCATCGTGGTGCTCGCCGGGCTCGTCCGGCTGCGGCTGCGCGACTGCGTCGAGGTTGCCGGTCAGGTTGAGGGTGCTGATCGCCACTGCGCCGGCGATGACGATCGGCATCGTCGCGGCGCGTCCCATTCCTCGCTTGGAGGGCTTCTCCTGGGGCTTCGCTGCCCGGGGCTGCTGCCGCTGCGCGCCGTTGATGGCCGAGTCCTGCCAGAAGGGCGTGCGCTCGGCGTCGCCACGGCTCGGGCGGAGCCCGCTGAACACGGCGCGCGCGATGGCGTCGGTGTCGCGGGTCGTGGTGCTGTCGTCGGTAGCTCGATCGTCGCTGCGATCCATGGCCGTCACCCTCTGGATTCGTGGCCCGCTCCACCGTTCTCGGCGCAGCGGGGTGTGGTTGTACCCCGCAACGCTGTCACAGCGGTACAGGCCCGTCAACACGGGCGCGTCGCGATGCGGCGGCCGGGGCGCCCTCGTGGCACTCTTGTCGGGTGACTGAGAACGCCGCCACCTGGTTGACCGTGCCCGACCTCGTCGAGGAGCTCGGCCTCGGCGTGGGACAGATCCATCGCCTGCTCGAGGACCGCGCGCTGCTCGCGGTGCGCCGCGACGGCGTGCTCGTGGTGCCCGCCGACTTCATCCTCGACGGCGCGCCGGTCGTGGGGCTCTCCGGCACGATCACCCTCCTCGCCGACAGCGGCTTCTCGGATGAGGAGACCATGCGCTGGCTGCTCGCCGAGGAGGAGTCGCTGGGCCGCGCGCCCATCACCGCGCTCCGCGAGGGCCAGAAGGCGCCGGTGCGCCGCGCCGCCCAGTCGCTCGCCTTCTGAGCCGACGGGCGTTCACGCCTCCCGGCGGATGACCGCCTCGCCGAGCTTGCGCAGCTCCTCGCGGGAAGACCTGCTCAACGGCGCCGCCGCGAGCCTGTCGAGCGCTTCGCGCAGACCCGCCTCGATGCGCCGCTCGATCTCGGCGACAGCCCCGGAGTCCCGCAACGACGCCTGGATGACGCCGATCTGAGCCTCGTCGAGATCCGGGTCGCCGAGCATCTCGTCGAGCAGCCGTCGGGACCCGGACGGCAGCGCTTCGCGAGCGAGCGCGACCAGCACGGTGCGCTTGCCCTCTCGGAGGTCGTCGCCCGCCGGCTTGCCGGTGACGGAGGGGTCGCCGTAGACGCCGAGCAGATCGTCGCGCAGCTGGAAGGCGATGCCGAGCGGGATGCCGAAGTCGCGCAGGGCCTGCAGCTGCTCCGGCGAGCCGCCGCCGAGGCTCGCGCCGATCACCAGCGGCGCCTCGACGCTGTACTTGGCGGACTTGTAGAGCACCACGCGAGCCGCTCGGTCCGCGAGGCTCGCCTCCGGGGCGTGCATCCAGGCCGCCTCCTCGAGGATGTCGAGGTACTGGCCGACCGTCACCTCGGTGCGCATGCGATCGAACTCGGCGCGCGCCGCGGCGGTGCGCTCCGGGCCGAGACGCTGCAACCCGCGCAGCAGGATCTCGTCGGACCAGGCGAGCAGCAGATCGCCGAGCAGCATGCCGCCGCCGAGTCCGAACTGCTCCGGCTCGCCGGACCACGCGCCCTCGCGGTGCAGCTGCTCGAAGCGCCGGTGCGAGGCGGGCAGCCCGCGGCGCGTGTCCGAGCGGTCGATGATGTCATCGTGCACGAGGGCCGCGGCATGGAAGAGCTCGAGCGCCGCGCAGACCTCGACGATCGCGTCGAGGGCGGTCGGGTCCGGCTCCTCGAGTCCCGTCGGCGCGGGCTGCACCGATTGCCAGCCCCAATAGCTGAAGAGCGCGCGGAACCGCTTGCCCCCGCGCAGCAGATCGCCGGAGAATCGAGTCAGCTCGGCGAGTTCGGGCGCGATGCGGGCCAGTTCCCCCGACTTCTGATCGAGGAAGTCGTCGATGCAGTGCTGCACCCTGTCCACTAGTCGGAGACTCTCAGCCACCTCGGTAGCCTAGCGACTGGCCCGGGCATAGGATGAGACTCCAGCGTTTACGGGGTCTTCGATCCGAAAGGGGAACCCATGCCACTCTCCGAGCAGGAGCAGCGACTTCTCGACGAGATGGAGCGCAACCTCTACAAGCACGACGCCGACTTCGTCGCGACCGTCGGTGCCCGTCGTGCAGGTGCCCCCAACTACCGCATGATCGTCATCGGCGTGCTGGTCGCGCTGCTCGGCGTCGCGACCATCGTCACCGGCGTCGCGCTGCGCATCCCGCTCGTCGGCGTGCTGGGCTTCGTGCTGCTGCTCGGCGGCGCGCTGCTCGGCCTCTCGTCGCCGCGCACCGTCAAGGGAAGCCCGGCCCCCAGGTCGACCGGTCCGGCCCCTCGCGCACGCCAGCAGCAGAGCGGCGCCGGCTTCATGGATCGCATGAACGACCGCTGGGAGCGCCGCCAGGACGGCGACCGCTAGCGCGCCTCACCTCGCTTCGATCAGGGATCGGCCTTCGGGCCGGTCCCTTTTTCGTGCGCACACGCGGCGATCATTCCCCGAGCGGACCGGATCGACCCCGATCGATGCCCGGAGCCTCCACTTCCCTCCCCGCGCCGCCTCGGTCGTGCGCCGAGGGCTCGAGCCCGCCTCGCAGCGCCGGAGAACGGTGATTCGACGGCTCCGACCGCCGGAATGCCCTCCACCGCTCGCCACTCGATGCTGATCTGGGGTTTTCTGGGCGTTAGCGCCGACATTCCCAGCAGTTTTCGCCTTTTGTGGGGCCTGGTGGAGTAAAGTGGAGGAAAGCGGCGACCGGCATCGAGAGACAGGGGGTGGGCACCGTGTTCCTCGGTACCTACGCACCGAAGCTCGATGAGAAGGGGCGCATCGTGCTGCCCGCCAAGTTCTGGGACGAGCTGGCGTCGGGCCTCGTGCTGACGCGCGGTCAGGAGCGCTGCATCTACGTGTTCCCGAACCGGGAGTTCGAGCAGGTGCACGAGAAGATCCGCCAGGCGCCCGTCACGAGCAAGACCGCGCGCGACTTCCTGCGCGTCTTCCTCTCCGGCGCGCACGCCGAGGTGCCGGACAAGCAGCGCCGCGTCACCATCCCCGCCGCCCTGCGGCAGTACGCGGGCCTCGACCGCGAGCTCACGGTCATCGGCGCGGGCAGCCGCGCCGAGATCTGGGACACCGCGGCCTGGGAGGCGTACTACGCCGAGCAGGAAGCCGAGTTCTCCGATGTGTCGGAGGAGGTGATCCCCGGCCTCTTCTGATCCCTGAGCGTCGACCCCCAGCCGACCGCCCTGGCGCACCTTCCCCGGTGCCAGGTCGCCGGATGGGGATCGATGGACAGGGGTCCAGCCGGAAGGAACCCATGCAGCACCACGACCGCCACATCCCCGTACTGCTCGAGCGCTGCGTCGAGCTGCTCGCGCCCGCCCTGGAGCGGCCGGGTGCCGTGCTGCTCGACGCGACCCTCGGGCTGGGCGGCCACGCCGAGGCCTTCCTGCAGCGGTTCCCGCAGCTCACGCTGGTCGGTCTCGACCGCGACCAGAACGCGCTGGCCAAGACGGGGGAGCGGCTCGCACCGTTCGCCGACCGCATCCGCCTGGTGCACGCGGTCTACGACGAGATCCCCGAGGTGCTCGAGGAGCAGGGCATCCTGGCGCTCGACGGGATCCTCTTCGACCTCGGCGTCTCGTCCATGCAGCTCGACGAGGCCGACCGCGGCTTCGCCTACGCGCAGGACGCGCCCCTCGACATGCGCATGGACAACAGCACCGGCATCACCGCCGCCGACGTGCTGGCCGACTACGACGAGTCGGAGCTGCGCCGCATCTTCTACGAGTACGGCGACGAGAAGCTCGCGCCCCGCTTCGCGAGCAGGATCGTCGCGCGCCGTCAGGAGCGGCCCATCCTGCGCTCCGGCGACCTCGTCGAGCTCATCGCCGCGGCGACGCCCGCCGCCGTGCAGCGCGCGGGTCACCCGGCCAAGCGCGTCTTCCAGGCGCTGCGCATCGAGGTGAACCAGGAGCTCTCGGTGCTCGAGCGCGCGGTACCGAACGCCCTCGACTCGCTCGGCGTCGGCGGACGCATCGTCGTGCTGGCCTACCAGTCGCTCGAGGATCGGATCGTCAAGCGCGAGCTCGCCGCTCGCACCGCGAGCACGGCGCCGGCGGGTCTGCCCGTCGAGCTGCCGGAGCATGCGCCCCGTTTCAAAGCCCTGGTGCGCGGTGCCGAGCTCGCCAGCGACGAGGAACGTGCCGTGAACAGCCGAGCGACCCCCGTGCGCCTGCGCGCAGCCGAACGCATCCGCGAGGAGAACCGATGAGCGCCGCCCCGAACCTCCGCCGCCCGATCGCGCCCCTGGGCCGCCCGGCCGCCCCGGAGCGCCCCGCTCTGGTGCCGGTCGAGGTCGCTCCGAGCCGAGCGCAGCGCCGCGGGCGCCCGCGTCCGTTCTACGCCACCGTCACGCTCGGCGGAGTCTTCGCGGTCGTCGTCGCTCAGCTGCTGCTGAGCCTGGTCGTCTCCAACGGCGCCTACGAGCTCTCGACGCTCGCGAGCGACCGCGCAGCGCTGAACCGCGAGGAGCAGCAGCTCCGGGAGCGGATCGACGTCTACGGCTCCCCGCAGAACCTCGCGACCGAGGCGGAGGCCCTCGGCATGGTCGCCAACGGCAGTTCGGCCGTGATCTGGCTCTCGAACGGAGCCGTCGAGGGCAACGTCAGCGCTGCCGAGCCCGGCTCGGGCGTCGTCGGCTCGCACGGCAACCTCGTCGCCAACTCGCTGCTCGCGCAGCAGGCGGCTGCGGCCGCCGCCGTCGGCGCCGCGACCGAGACGCCGACCGGTTCCGAGGACACGCCGGAGACCGCGACGGCTGCGGGCGGTGCGGCTCCGACAATGAGTGGGCTTCCGACTCCCGCCACGCACTGAGCGTCGTCGTCGGAACGGGAAGGAACACCTCGTGAGGTACCCCGCACGCACGCGCGGCCGTCTGGTGCTCGCGCTGGTCGTCGTGCTCGCCCTCGTCGGCGTCTTCGTCGTCAGGCTCGTCGACCTGCAGGTCGTGCGCGCCGCCGACCTCTCGGAGCAGGCTGCTGGTCGCCGGGGGGTCGAGTCGACCGTCTACGGGCAGCGCGGCGAGATCACTGACGCGAACGGCATCGCCCTGGCCGACAGCGTCATGCGCTACGACCTCAAGGTCGACCCGGCCAACGCCGAGGACAAGACGACCCGCGTCGACGGCGAGAAGATCGTCACCACCCGTGACGAGCTGCTCGCGCAGATCGCAGCCATCACGGGCGGCGACGCGGCGGAGTACGCCCGGCTCATCGACGAGCGCCTCGCCGAGGACCCCGATGCCAACTTCGCGAACCTCGCCAAGAACCTCGACGTCGACGCTTACAACGCCATCAACGACCTCGGTATCGGCTGGGTGGGCTGGGACACGGTGCCGAGCCGCACCTACCCGCTCGGCGCGGTCGCGGGCAACCTGGTCGGCTTCATGGGCACGGACGGCGCTCAGACCGGTCTCGAGCTGATGTACGACGACACCTGCCTCGGCGCCAGCAACGGCACCGAGACCTACGAGCGGAGCCCGGACGGCGTGCGGCTGCCCGGCAGCGCCGTGACCACCGATCCGGCGCAGGACGGCGGCACGCTGAAGCTCACGATCGACAGCGATCTGCAGTGGTTCGTGCAGCAGCGCCTCAGCGAGTACGCGCTGTCGCTCGGTGCGCAGTGGGGTGCCGCCGCGGTCGTCCGCGTCGCCGACGGCCACATCATGGCGATGGCCGACTACCCCTCCGTGGACCCCAACGACGTCAGCGGCGTCGGCACCGATGCGCTCGGATCGCGCGCCTTCTCCACGCCCGTCGAGCCCGGCTCGGTCATGAAGATGCCCGCGGCCGCCACGCTCCTCGACGAGAACGTCGCGGACCCGTACACGAGGGTCGAGACCCCGGGCTCGTGGACCGTCAATGGCGGCACGATCAACGACTGGTGGCCGCACGACACGATCCCGCTCACGCTCACGGGCATCCTCATGAACTCCTCGAACACCGGCACCTCGATGCTCAGCGACAGGGTCGACGTGCAGACCCGCTGGCAGCACTTCGTCGACTTCGGCTTCGGGCAGAAGACCGCGGTCGACTTCTCCGGGGAGTCCGCCGGTCTGATCGGTTCCAGCGGCGCCTCCTGGGACGGCCTGACGAAGTACCTGGTCACCTTCGGCCAGGGCATGAGCGCCACGGTGGCGCAGATCGCCGGCGCTTACCAGGCGCTCGGCAACGACGGCGTCAAGATGCCGCTGACCCTCGTCGAGGGCTGCGAGTGGCCCGACGGCACGGTCACCGATGCCCCGAGCACCGAGGGCACCCGCGTGATGGAGTCGCAGTCCTCCGTCGAGCTGCGCGGCATGCTCGAGAGCGTGGTCAACGAGGGCTACGCGTCGAGCTACTTCGACATCCCCGGCTACAACGTCTCGGCCAAGACCGGCACCGGTGAGGTCGCGATCGACGGCGCCTACACTGCCGAGCGCACGCTCTCCGTCGCCGGCGTCGCCCCGTCCGAGAACCCGGAGTACGCGGTCGTGGTCACCTACTACCGGCCCGCGAACAGCAAGGCCTCGTCGTCGGTCGCCGAGCCCTTCAGTAAGATCATGAGCCAGGTGCTGCAGACCTACCGCGTGCCGACCTCGACGGTCGACCCGGTCGGGTACCCGACCACGTGGTGAGCGGCATCCCGACGAGAGGCGCAGCGTGACCGAGGCATCCCCGGTGATCCGTCCGGAGCATCCCTCGGCCCGATCGCTCGGCGCGCTCGTCGAGGACTCCGGTGTCGAGGTGCGCGGCAGCGTGCAGGGCGTGCACGTGACCGGCGTGAGCCTGAGCAGCCGCGAGGTGCTGCCCGGCGACCTGTACGTCGCGCTGCGCGGCGATCGGGCTCACGGGGCGGCGTACACCGAGCAGGCGCGCGACGCCGGCGCCGTGGCGGTGGTGACGGATGCGCAGGGCGCCGAGCTCGCCGCATCCGCCGGCCTGCCCATCCTCGTCGTCGACGACCCGAGGCTCGCCCTCGGCGACCTCTCCGCCTGGGTCTATCAGACGGACGAGCACCGCCCCGCCCTCTTCGGCGTGACCGGCACGAACGGCAAGACCTCCACCTCCTACCTGCTCGACGGGCTGCTGCGGCAGCTCGGCCTGACGACCGGCCTGAGCACGACGGCCGAGCGCCGTGCCGGCGACCTCGTGGTCGAGGCCAAGCTCACGACCCCCGAGGCCCCGGAGCTGCACGCGCTGCTCGCGCGGATGCGGGAGTCGGAGGTGCGCGCCGCCGTGATCGAGGTCTCCTCGCACGCGCTGGGCCGGCACCGCATCGACGGGCTGCTCTTCGACGTCGTCGGCTTCACGAACCTGAGCCACGACCACCTCGACGAGTACGCCGACATGGACGAGTACTTCGCGGTCAAGCTGCAGCTCTTCCACCCGGACCACGCCAAGCGCGGCGTCGCGAGCCTCGACACGCCGTGGGGCGCCCGGGTGCTCGAGGAGTCCCGCATCCCGGTCACGACCGTCGCCCTGGCGGAGTCCGGCGCGTCGCCCGATTGGACGGTCACCGTCCTCGAGGAGCGCGTCGACCGGACCGTGTTCCGGCTCAGCGGGCCCGAGGACCGGGAGCTCGTCACGAGCGTGCCCCTGCTGGGCCGCCACATGGCCTCGAACGCGGGGCTCGCCATCGTGATGCTCGTGGAGGCCGGCTTCGACCTCGACGCGATCGGCCAGGCGCTCGGGGACGACGGCATCGACGCCTTCCTGCCGGGCCGCATCGAGCGGGTCTCGGGAGAGCGCGGGCCCGCGCTCTTCGTCGACTTCGGGCACAGCCCGGAGGCCTTCCGCACCACGCTCGAGGCGCTGCGCCGTTTCACCGAGGGCGGCATCGTCATGGTCTTCTCCGCGAACGGCGACCGCGATCACAGCAAGCGCGAGGCGATGGGCGCCATCCCCGCCGAGCTCGCCGACCACCTCATCGTGACCGATCTGAACCCGCGCACGGAGGACCCCGCGTCCATCCGCGCGGTGCTCCTCGACGCGGCACGGGCGACGGCGCCCGGCAAGCCGGTCGAGGAGATCGCCGACCCGACCGCGGCCATCCGACGCGCGGTCGAGCTGGCGGGGCCGGGCGACAGCATCCTCTGGGCCGGACCCGGCCACCAGGAGTACCGAGAGATCGGCGCCGACAAGGTGCCGTACTCCGCGCGATCCGAGGCGCGACTCGCGCTGCAGGACGCCGGATGGGAGCCCGCATGATCGCCCTGACACTCGCCGACCTCGTCGGCATCCTCGACGCGCGCCTCGTGCTCGCGCCCGGGACGACGGAGGAGACCGTCGTCGACGGCGCCGTCGAGACGAACACGAAGGACCTGCTGCCCGGCGGCGTCTTCGTCGCGCTGCCCGGCGAGACCACCGACGGCCACCGCTTCGCCGACGCCGCGATCGCGGCCGGCGCCGTGCTGCTGATCGTGGAGCGCGAGCTGGAGCTCGCGACGCCCGTGCCGCAGCTCGTCGTCGCGAACGGCGTGCAGGCGCTCGCGGCGCTCGCGCGCGAGGTCGTCGCCCGCGTGCGCGCGCAGGGCTCGCTGCAGGTCGTCGGCATCACGGGCTCGAACGGCAAGACCACGACCAAGAACCTGGTCGGCGCGATCCTCTCGGCCGAGGCGCCGACCGTCGCCCCGCGCGAGAGCTTCAACAATCACGTGGGCGCTCCGATCTCGATGCTGCGCATCGACCACGGCACCCGCTACCTCGTCGTCGAGATGGGCGCGAGCGGTGCCGGCCAGATCCAGCACCTCGTCTCGATCGTCGTGCCCGACGTCTCGGCCGTGCTCAAGATCGGCATGTCGCACGTCGGCAAGTTCGGCGGCATCGAGGCGACGGCCGAGGAGAAGGCCGCGATCGTCCGCGTGCTGCCCGAGTCGGCGACCGCGATCCTCAACCACGACGACCATCGCGTCGCCGCCATGGCCGCCCAGACGGCCGCGACGGTGCGCTGGTTCGGCCTCGAGGGCGGCGACCTGCGCGCCGAGGAGATCGTCGGCACGGCCACCGGCACCGCCTTCACGCTCGTCGCGGGGGAGCGGCGCCTGCCCGTCTCGCTGCGCATCCTCGGCGAGCACCACGTCATGAACGCCCTCGCCGCGCTCAGCATCGCCGACGAGCTCGGCGTGCCGCTCGAGCGCGCCGTTGCCGCGATCGAGCAGGTCGCCCGCGCCGAGCGCTGGCGCATGGAGGTGCTGCGCCCGCAGGAGGGCGTGGTGCTCATCAACGACGCGTACAACGCCAACCCCGAGTCGATCGCCGCCGCGCTCAAGACGCTCGCGCAGATCACCGAGCCCGGTCAGCGCCGAATCGCGGTGCTCGGCGAGATGGCCGAGCTCGGCGAGCACGCCGACGAGGAGCACGACCGCATCGGCCGCCTCGTGGTGCGCCTCGGCATCGAGCAGCTCTACGTCGTCGGCCATGGCGCGCGGCACATCCACAACGCCGCCGGACTCGAGGGCTCATGGGACGGCGAGTCCGTGTACCTCGAGACGCACGACGAGGCCTACCATCGGATCCGTGAAGACCTTCGCCCCGGAGACGTCGTGCTCGTGAAGTCCTCGCGCATCGCGGGCCTGCGCCATCTCGGCGACCGCATCGCCGGCATCGGCGCCGATGGAGCTCCGCTGGAGCCGGTAGCATGATCGCGCTCCTCCTCGCGGGCGGCATCTCGATGGTGTTCACGCTCGTGGCCACGCCCCTGTTCGTGCGCCTGTTCCGCCGGCTCCGATGGGGCCAGTTCGTGCGCGTGGACACGGCCGTCGACCACCAGACCAAGCGCGGCACGCCCACCATGGGCGGCATCGTCTTCATCACCGGTGCGCTGCTCGGCTACTTCCTCGGCAAGATCCCGACGCTGGACGAGTTCGGCTACAGCGCATCCGCTCTGCTGGTGATCATGCTCATGGTCGGGCTCGGGCTCGTGGGGTTCCTCGACGACTTCATCAAGATCAGCCGCCAGCGCAGTCTCGGGCTCACCCCGTGGGCCAAGATCGCCGGTCAGGTGCTCATCGCGAGCGTCTTCGCAGTGCTCGCGCTGAACTTCCCCGACCGCAACGGTCAGACCCCGGCCTCGAGCGCGATCTCCTTCATCCGCGACATCCCGCAGCTCGACTTCCGCACGCTCGGGCTCGTGGTCGGCGGCATCCTCTTCGCGATCTGGGTGCTGCTCATCGTCGTGTCGACCTCGAACGGCGTAAACATCGCCGACGGGCTCGACGGCCTGGCCACCGGCGCCTCGATCTTCTCGATCGGCTCGTTCATCTTCATCGGCTTCTGGCAGTTCAACCAGTCGTGCGTGAACCTCGCCGGCGACGATCCCTTCCTCTACAAGTGCTACGAGGCGCGCGACCCGATGGATCTCGCGATCCTCGCGACCGCCATCACCGGCGGTCTCATCGGCTTCCTGTGGTGGAACACCTCGCCCGCGCAGATCTTCATGGGCGACACCGGTTCGCTGGCCCTCGGCGGGGCGCTCGCCGGCCTCGCGATCCTCAGCCGGACCGAGCTGCTGCTCGTGCTCATCGGCGGCCTCTTCGTCATCTCCGCCGGGTCGGTGGTGCTGCAGCGGGCGAGCATGAAGATCCGCAAGAAGCGCATCTTCAGGATGAGCCCCATCCACCACCACTTCGAGCTCAAGGGCTGGGCCGAGGTCACGGTCGTGGTGCGCTTCTGGATCATCGCGGCGCTCTGCGTCGCCGGCGGCGTGGGCCTCTTCTACCTCGAGTGGGTCAGCCGTTGAGCGCGGCCGACCGGCTCGACGCCCTGACGAGCTGGCACGCCGACTGGAGCGGGCTGCGCGTCGGCGTGCTCGGGCTCGGCGTGACCGGCTTCGCCGTGGCGGACACCCTCGTCGAGCTCGGTGCGCAGGTGCTCGTCGTCGCATCGACGGCTCCGGCCGACCAGGTCGAGCTGCTCGACGTCATCGGCTCGGGCTTCGTGCAGCAGGACGACCTCTCCACGCCGCCGTCGGCGCTCCTCGACCTCGACCCCGAGCTGCTGATCGTCTCGCCCGGCTTCCACCCCGACCACGCCCTGCTGCTCTGGGCCGCTGAGTGCGGCATCCCGCTCTGGGGCGACATCGAGCTCGCCTGGCGCCTGCGCGACAAGGTGGGGGAGCCGGCCGACTGGATCCTCGTCACCGGCACGAACGGCAAGACCACCACGACCCAGCTGACCGCCTCGATCCTCGCGGCCGACGGCGTGCGGGTCGCCCCCGTCGGCAACATCGGCACCCCGGTGCTCGATGCGATCCGCGATCCCGAGGGCTTCCGGACCCTCGTCGTCGAGCTCTCCAGCTACCAGCTGCACGCCCTGCCGCTCACGGGCCCGGGCGCCCTGCATCCGCTCGCCAGCGTCTGCCTCAACCTCGCCGACGACCACCTGGACTGGCACGGCAGCGCCGATGCGTACCGAGCCGCGAAGGGCAAGGTCTACGAGAACACCCGCGTCGCCTGCGTCTACAACAAGGACGATGCCGCGACGCAGCGGATGGTCGAAGAGGCCGACGTGCACGAGGGCGCCCGCGCCATCGGCTTCACGCTCGGCATGCCGGGCCCGAGCGACTTCGGCCTGGTCGAGGACCTGCTGGTCGACCGCGCCTTCCTCGAGACCCGTCGCGACCAGGCGCTCGAGCTGGTGACGCTGGCCGACCTGCGCTCGGTCGGGCTCGACGCGCCGCATCTCGTCGCCGACGTGCTCGCCGCGAGCGCCCTCGCCCGCGCGGCCGGAGTGCCGGCCCCGGTGGTGCGCGAGGCGCTGCTCGGCTTCCGCGTCGACCACCATCGCACCGAGACCGTGGCGGTCGCCGACGAGGTGCGCTGGGTCGACGATTCCAAGGCCACCAACCCGCACGCCGCCGAGGCCTCGCTGCGCGCCTTCGACCCGGTCGTGTGGATCGTGGGCGGTCAGCTCAAGGGTGTGGAGATCGCTCCGCTCGTCAAGCGGCACGCGAAGCGCCTCAGCGCGGTCGTGCTCATCGGCACGGAACGAGAGCCGCTGCGCGAGGCGTTCGCGCGACACGCGCCCGCGGTGACGCTGCTCGAGGCGTCGAGCGCCGACACTGAGGGGGTCATGCCCGACGCGGTCCGCTTGTCGGCCGGGGTCGCGCGGCCCGGGGACACCGTGCTCCTCGCACCGTCCGCGGCCTCGCTCGACCAGTTCGCCGGGTATGCCGACCGAGGTCGCCGCTTCGCGGCCGCCGTGACGCAGTTCCTGGGAGGTGACGCGGATGGACCGGAAGCCGCGCACCGCGCACCCGGTGACTGAGCCCACCGCCGCCTCGCGCCCCGCCGCGGCGCTCGTGAAGGTGCGCCGGCTCTTCACCCCCGAGCACGCGAACTTCACGATGCTGCTCGGCATCACCGTGTTCATGGTCGGCTTCGGCCTGCTCATGGTGCTCTCCTCCTCGGCGATCACGAGCTACCGCCAGAACGACGAGGACTTCTTCTACACCGCCTCGCGCCAGGCGATGTTCGCGATCATCGGCCTGCCGCTCATGCTCATCGCCTCCCGGGCGCCGCAGCGCTTCTGGAAGCGCTGGTCGAACCTCGCGCTCTGGGGCTCGCTCGTCATCCAGTCGCTCATCTTCGTGCCGGGCATCGGCCAGAGCTTCGGCACCAGCAACACGAACTGGATCGCGATCGGACCGGTGCAGGGCCAGCCGAGCGAGTTCGTGAAGATCGCGCTGGCGGTCTGGCTCGCCTCGGTGATCTCGGATCGACCCGAGATCGTGAGCGACTGGAAGGCGCTGCTCAAGACGGTGGGCCTGCCCGTCGGCCTCGCGCTCGGCCTCGTGCTCGCGGGCGGCGACCTCGGTACGGCGATCGTCATCGGGCTGATCGCCTTCGGCGCGCTCTTCGTCGCCGGCGTGCGGTTGCGGGTGCTGATGCTGCCGATCGTCGTGGGCGCGCTGCTCGCGACGATCGTGACGATGAGCTCCGACAGCCGCTCGGGCCGGGTGATGACCTTCCTCAACGGCGGCTGCGCCTCCGTCGACGACGCCGACCAGGCCTGCTGGCAGACCGTGCACGGCCTCTACGCGCTGGCGACCGGCGGCGTCTTCGGCGTCGGCCTGGGCAACTCGCGCGCCAAGTGGTCCTGGCTGCCGCACTCCGAGACCGACTACATCTTCGCGATCATCGGCGAGGAGCTCGGACTGATCGGCGCCATCGTCGTGCTGCTGCTCTTCGTGGTGCTCGCCATCGCGCTGCTGCGCATCACCCGCGCCACCCCGTCGCCCTACGTCAAGATCGCCGTCACCGCGATCATGGTCTGGATGATCGGGCAGGCGTTCATGAACATCGCCGTGGTGCTCACCCTGCTGCCGGTCATCGGCGTACCGCTGCCGCTCATCTCGCAGGGCGGGTCCGCCCTCGTGGCCAACCTGCTCGCCATCGGCATCGCCCTCTCCTTCGCCCGCCGCCCCGACGGCGAGCAGATCACCGACGGAGCCCCCGCCTCATGACGACGTACCTCCTGGCCGGCGGTGGCACCGCCGGTCACGTCAACCCCCTGCTCGCGGTCGCCGACCGCATCCGCGCCCGCGAGCCCGAATCCACCGTGCTCGTGCTCGGCACCGCCGAGGGCCTCGAGTCCCGTCTGGTGCCGCTGCGCGGCTACGAGCTGCTCACGGTCGAGCGACTGCCCTTCCCGCGCCGGCCCAACGCCGCGGCCCTGCGGTTCCCGATCCGGCTCGCTCGCAGCCGCGCGCGGGTCGTGCGGCTCATCCGCGAGCGCGGCGTCGACCTGGTGATCGGCTTCGGCGGCTACGCGGCGGCGCCCGCCTACCTCGCTGCCCGTCGCGCCGGCATCCCCTTCGCCCTGCACGAGGCGAACGCCATGCCCGGCATCGCGAACCGCCTCGGCGCGCGGCTCAGCCGCTCGGTCGGCGTCGCCTTCCACGGAACCGCGCTGCCGAACGCCCGCTTCGTCGGCATGCCGCTGCGCCGGGAGATCGAGCTGCTCGACGTGGCCGGAGCGCGAGCGGATGCGCGGCGCGAGCTGGGCCTCGACCCCGATCGCCGCACGCTGCTGGTCACCGGCGGCTCGCTCGGCGCCCGCCGGATCAACCACGCCGTGCACGCGACCGCCGCGGAGCTGGTCGCGGGCGGCGCGCAGGTGCTGCACATCCAGGGCGGGATGACGGCGCTCGAGGACCCGGGCGTGCCCGGGTACACGCTGCTCGAGTACTGCGACCGCATGGAGCTGGCCCTCGCGAGCGCCGACCTGGTGCTCTCGCGCTCGGGCGCCGGAACGGTCAGCGAGATCTCGGCGCTCGGCCTGCCGGCGGTCTACGTGCCCTACCCGGTCGGCAACGGCGAGCAGCGCTTCAACGCCCGCGACGCCATCGCGGCCGGAGCCGCGCGCATCGTCGAGGACGCCCTCGTCACGCCCGAGTGGGTGCGCGGCCAACTGCTGCCGCTGCTGGGCGATGACGAGACGCTCGCCACGATGGCCTCGGCCGCCGCAGCCACCGGCGTGCGCGACGGCGCCGATCGCATGCTCGACCTCGCGCTGGAGGCGCTCGCGGCGCATCCGCAGCGCTCCGGCGCGCAGAATGGATCCCGATGATCAAGCCCGACCTCTCCGTCCCCATCCCCGCCGACCCCGGCACGCTGCACTTCGTCGGCATCGGCGGCAGCGGCATGAGCGGCATCGCCCGCATGTTCCTCGCCGCGGGCCACCGCGTCACCGGGTCCGACCGCAGCGAGTCGGCCACGACGCAGCAGCTGCGCGAGGCGGGTGCCGAGGTGTTCATCGGTCACGACGCCCGGCACCAGGAGGGCGCCGACACCCTCGTGGTGACGAGCGCGCTCTGGCCCGACAACCCCGAGTACCTCGCCGCGAAGCAGCGCGGGATCCCCGTGCTGCACCGGTCGCTCGCGCTCAAGGCGCTCACCCGCGGCCGTCGGCTGGTCTCGGTCGCCGGTGCGCACGGCAAGACCACCTCCACCGGCATGCTCGTGACGGCGCTGCGCGGGCTCGGCGCCGACCCGTCGTACGTCAACGGCGGCGTGATCCAGAACCTCGGGGCCAGCTCCGACCACGGCGACGGCGAGCTCTTCGTGCTCGAGGCCGACGAGTCCGACGGCTCCTTCCTCATCTACGACACCGCGGTCGCGCTGGTCACGAACCTCGACTCCGACCACCTCGACCACTACGGCACGGCCGAGGCCTTCGACGACGCCTTCGTCGAGTTCTGCTCGAAGGCCTCCGAGCTCGTCGTGCTCTCGGCGGACGACGAGGGCACCCGCCGCATCGGCGCGCGCCTGGGCGGCAGCCGCGTGCTCACCTTCGGTGAGGCGGCGGATGCGGATGTGCGCATCGCCTCCATCCGCACCGACGGCCCGGTCGCCTTCACGGTCGTCGTCGACGGCCGCGAGCTCGAGGGCCGCCTGCAGGTTCCCGGCCACCACAACGCCGTCAACGCGGTGGGAGCCCTGGCCGTGCTCGTCGGGCTGGGACACGACCCGGAAGCGTCCCTGCGCGCGCTCGAGGCCTTCTCGGGCACGGGCCGTCGCTTCGAGCTGCATGCCACGGTGAACGGAGTGAGCGTCTACGACGACTACGCGCACCACCCCACCGAGGTCGCTGCCGCACTCGCGGCCGCGCGCACGGTCGTGGGGAACGGGCGCATCATCGCGGTGCACCAGCCGCACCTCTACACGCGCACCCGGGACATGGCCGTCGAGTTCGCCGAGGCCTACGAGGCCGCGGCGGAGCACACGGTCGTGCTCGACGTCTACGGCGCCCGGGAGGATCCGATCCCCGGCGTGACCGGCGAGCTGGTCTCGGCGCGCTTCCGCGACGACCGCGTCGTCGACTTCGTGCCCGACTGGCAGCAGGCCGCGGATCGCGTGGCGGAGCTCGCCCGACCGGGCGACTTCGTCATCACGCTGAGCTGCGGCGACGTCTACCGCATCATCCCGCAGATCGTCGACGCGCTGGGCGCCGCCCGCTCGTGAAGCGTCCGGAGGGCTTCGAGCGCCGGCAGCAGCCCGAGCCGGAGCAGCCTGCGGTGCAGCCGCGACGTCCGCTCGGCAAGCCGGCCCGGGCGGAGCGGTCGACGCCGGTCGCGCCGGAGCGGCCCGCGGCGCAGCCTGCGCGGCCGCGCCCGTCCGGTTCGGCGACGCCCCCCACCCCGGTCGAGGCGCCGGATGAGACCCCGCGCGCCGGTCTCCGCTGGCCGCGCCGACCGCCGGTGGACCTCGACGACCCGGTGGCCAGGACCAAGGCGCTCATCGCCGAGGCGCGACGCGAGGAGCGCGCGGCGCGCAAGGACGCGAAGCAGGCGGTCAAGGAGCGCAGGGCCGCCGAGCGGGGCGAGGTCCGCCGCTTCACCAAGCGCAGCCGCCGTCGCCGGATCGGGTGGCTCACCGCCGCCGGCGTCGTCGCGGGCCTCGGCCTGCTGGTCGGCCTGCTCGTGGTCTCGCCGGTGCTCGCTCTGCGGACGATCGAGATCGAGGGCGCGAGCCGTCTCGATCCCGCGGCGCTCCAGGCCGCGCTCGAGCCGCAGCTCGGCACACCGCTGGCGCTGCTCGACGGCGATGCGGTCGAGCGCGAGCTCGGCGCCTTCCCCGTGATCGAGAGCTTCGTGACCGAGGCCGTGCCGCCGAGCACGCTGGTCGTGCGCATCGTCGAGCGCCAGCCCGTGCTGGCGGTGCCGACGGAGGGCGGTTGGAACCTGGTCGACCCCGCCGGCGTCACCGTGCTCACGGTGCCGGACCGCCCCGCGGAGCAGCCCGAGATCGCGGTGCCGGACGGCGACCTCGACACCGCGGTGTACCGCAACGCGGCGGCCGTGGTCGAGACCCTCGACGCCGAGCTGCGCGCACGCGTCGTGCGGGTCGACGCTACGAGCCTGGACGATGTGACCCTGCTGCTGGACGGCGTGGGCCAGACGGTGGTCTGGGGCGGCCCGGATCGCGCCGCCGCGAAGACCGCGCTGCTGCGCGCGCTCATGACCAACGAGGATCCGGACGCCGTGCTGCAGTACGACGTCACCTCGCCGGGCAGCACGGGCATCGTCCGCCGCTGACGCCCGCCGCGCGAGTCTGGGAATCGGATCGCGACACGCGGCGCGCCTGGTGCCACCTGCACCGCACCGCCCATACCCTCATAGAGGAAATTGCATACCCAGTAAGACTTTAAATCTCAGCTTGAGGTTGAAGGTTTCTCGGAGGCCGGAATCGTGACCACGAACCAGAACTATCTCGCCGTCATCAAGGTCGTCGGCATCGGCGGCGGCGGCGTGAACGCCGTCAACCGCATGATCGAGCTCGGCCTTCGCGGCGTCGAGTTCGTGGCGATCAACACCGATGCGCAGGCGCTGCTCATGAGCGACGCCGACGTCAAGCTCGACGTGGGCCGCGAGCTCACCCGCGGGCTCGGCGCGGGCGCAGACCCCGAGGTCGGCCGCCGCGCCGCCGAGGACCACGCGGAGGAGATCGAGGAGGCCCTGCAGGGCGCCGACATGGTCTTCGTCACCGCGGGCGAGGGTGGCGGGACCGGCACCGGTGGCGCCCCCGTCGTGGCGCGCATCGCCAAGTCGATCGGCGCGCTCACCATCGGCGTCGTGACCAAGCCGTTCACCTTCGAGGGCCGCCGTCGTGCCGCGCAGGCCGAGGCCGGCGTCGCCGCGCTCAAGAACGAGGTCGACACGCTCATCGTCGTGCCGAACGACCGCCTCCTCGAGGTGAGCGACCGCGGCATCAGCTTCCTCGAGGCCTTCGCGATCGCCGACCAGGTGCTGCTGTCGGGCGTGCAGGGCATCACCGACCTGATCACCACCCCGGGCCTCATCAACCTCGACTTCGCCGACGTGAAGAGCGTCATGCAGGGCGCCGGCTCCGCGCTGATGGGCATCGGCTCCTCGCGCGGCGCCGACCGGGCCATCAAGGCCGCGGAGCTCGCGGTGGCCTCGCCGCTGCTCGAAGCGAGCATCGACGGCGCGCACGGAGTGCTGATCTCCATCCAGGGCGGATCGAACCTCGGCATCTTCGAGATCAACGATGCGGCCCGTCTGGTGCAGGAGACCGTGCACCCCGAGGCGAACATCATCTTCGGAGCGGTCATCGACGACACCCTCGGCGACGAGGTGCGCGTCACCGTCATCGCGGCCGGTTTCGACGGCGGCGAGCCCCTCGTGAAGCAGCCCTCGACCGAGCGCCGCTCGAACTTCGTCGCCGCCGACTCGTCGGCGCCGGCTGCCGAGGCGCCCGTCGCGAGCGCTCCCGTGACGCCGATCGAGCGCCACCCGGAGCCCGTCGCGAAGGACGAGGATGACGACCTCGACATCCCCGAGTTCCTCCGCTGATCCCGCCCTCGCGGACCGCTTCGCCGCGGTCCGCGAGCGCATCGCGGACGCCGCGCGCTCCGCGGGCCGCTCACCGGAGGAGCTGACGACGATCGTCGTCACCAAGTTCCACCCGGCGTCGCTCGTGCAAGACCTCCTCGCGCTCGGCGCCGTCGATTTCGGCGAGAACCGGCACCAGGAGGCGCGCGACAAGGCGGCGGAGCTCGAGGGCGCTCCGGCGCGCTGGCATTTCGTCGGCCAGCTGCAGGGCAAGAAGGCCCGGCAGGTGCGCGCGTACGCCGATGTCGTGCACTCGATCGACCGGGTGAGCCTGGTCGACGCGCTGGCCGATCCCGCGCATCCGCTCGACGTCTTCGTGCAGGTCAATCTCACGGACGATCCCGGCCGCGGCGGTGTCGCGCCCGATGAGCTCGAGGCGCTGGTGGAGCACACCGAGGCCGCTGCGGGCCTGCGGCTGCTCGGCCTCATGGCGGTCGCCCCGCTCGGGGAGGAGCCCGCGCGCGCCTTCGCGAGGCTGCGCGGCTACGCCGATCTGGCGCGAACCATCGCGCCCGAGGCGCGGTACCTCTCCGCCGGCATGTCGGCCGATCTCGCCGAGGCTGTCGCCGAGGGCGCGACACACCTTCGCATCGGGACGGCAATCACGGGTTCGCGCCCGCTCGCTGGTTAATCTCGTAGAGCACACGGACATCTGGAGGACGACATGAGCAACCCCTTGCGCAAGACCATGGTCTACCTGGGCCTGGCCGACGAGGAGCTCGTCGACGACCAGCCCCAGCAGGCTCAGTCGCAGAACCAGAGCGGCCCCGTCGCACCGGTGACCCCCATCCCGACCCCGCAGGCGGCGAACCGCCCCTCCGCGGGCTCGCGCACGACGAAGTCCACCCCGAAGAATGCGGCGGCCCCCGACATGAACGAGATCCTCACCGTCCACCCGCGCCAGTACCGCGACGCCCAGGTGATCGCCGAGAGCTTCCGCGACGGCATCCCGGTCATCATCAACCTCTCGCAGATGCAGGAGGCGGATGCGCGCCGTCTCGTCGACTTCGCCAGCGGCCTCTCGCAGGGCCTCTATGGCAAGATCGAGCGCGTCACGAACAAGGTCTTCCTGCTGTCGCCGTCGCACATCGCGGTGAGCGGCGAGCAGGCCGAGATGGAATCCGACATCGAGGCGTCCTTCTTCGGTCAGTCCTGACCTGACCCCGCGCCCCCGCGCGGCCCGAACGGAGTACCCCGCCCGTGTTGCTGTCGCTGTCCTACGGCACCCTGCAGTTCCTGCTCTCGCTCTACCTGCTCGTGATGTTCGGGCGCTTCATCCTCGACTGGGTGCAGGCCGTCTCTCGCGGTTGGCGTCCGCGAGGGGCGATGGTCATCGTCGCCGAGATCGCCTACACGATCACGGATCCGCCGATCAAGTTCGTGCGCCGCTTCGTGAAGCCGATCCGCATCGGATCGATCCAGCTCGACCTCGCGTTCACGATCGTGATCTTCGTGGTGCTGATCCTGCGCAACGCCGTGCTGCCCGCGATCTACCGGGCACTGCTCGGGATCTGATCCGACACGACGCACGGCGCTACATCCAGGCTGCGGGCCCGTCCGCTGTGTAGGGTGGGACACGGATTCCGGGCGGAGGGCCATCCTCCGGCGCTGGTAGCGTTCCTGCACCGTTATCTTCTCAGTGCCAGTTCGACAGAAGAGGTGACTCCATGGCTTTGACCGCGGAAGACGTCGTCAACAAGAGGTTCCAGCCCACCAAGTTCCGCGAGGGCTACGACCAGGACGAGGTGGACGACTTCCTCGACGAGATCGTCATCGAGCTCCGTCGTCTCAACCAGGAGAACGAGGAGCTGCGTCAGCGCCTCATCGCCGGTGAGTCCCGCATCGCCGAGCTGCAGCGCAGCAGCGCGAGCTCGCAGGCCGCCCCGGCCGCCGCGGCTCCGCAGCCGGCCCAGGAGCCGGAGCCCGTCGCCGAGCCCGTCGAGTCGGCTCCGGAGCCCGCTCCGGTCGTCGCGCCGGTGCCCACCCCGGCCCCGGCCGCCGCCGTGCCGACCTCGGTGCCCGGCCTGCCGTTCCCGACGCCGAGCCTCGATATCAACGCGATCGACCCCAGCAACACGAACAACCTGCTGCAGCTGGCCCGCCGCCTGCACGAGGACCACGTGCGCGAGGGCATCGAGAAGCGCGACGCGCTCATCGCCGAGGGCCACGCCACCGCCGCCCGCGCGGTGCAGGAGGCCGAGGCCAAGCAGCGCCAGCAGATCAACTCGCTCGACCAGGAGCGCGCGCTCATCGAGCACCGCATCGACGAGCTGCGCACCTTCGAGCGCGAGTACCGCCAGAAGCTGCGCGGCTACATCGAGGGTCAGCTCTCCGAGCTCGACGGCTCGGTCGCCGGCGGCAGCGCCCCGCAGTCCGCGGCCCAGCAGCCCGCGAGCAGCTTCGGTGCGCCGAGCGGCAGCTACCAGGGCTTCGGTGGCAACTGACGTCGAGCCCGAGCGCACGGCACCGCGACCCCGGCCGAGTTGGAGGCATCTCCTCCTGCTCGCCGGGGTCGCGGTCGTCGCGTACGGGCTCGATCTCCTGACCAAGACGATCGTCGTCGAGACGCTGCCGCTGCATGAGCGCAACGAGATCCTCGGCGAGTTCCTGATCTTCCAGCACGTCGAGAACCCCGGCGCAGCCTTCTCGCTCGCCGAGGGGATGACCTGGGTCTTCACGATCATCGCCACCGCGGTGGTCGTGCTGATCGTGGTCTTCTCACGGCGCATCCGGCACATCGGCTGGGCGGTCCTCTTCGGCATGCTGCTCGGCGGGGTGCTCGGCAACCTGACCGACCGGCTCTTCCGCGACCCCGGCTTCGGCGTGGGCCACGTGGTCGACTTCATCTACACCCCGTGGATGCTGCCGGCCATCTACAACGTCGCCGACATCTTCGTGGTGTCGAGCCTCGGCCTCTTCATCCTGCTCACCGTGCTCTCCGTCAACCTCGACGGCACCCGCCCGCCGAAGCGCGCCAAGGGCGAGCGAGCGGATGCGACCGCCGTCGACGAGGACGAGGCGCCGACCACGGACGGCGGGGCCCGCTAGATGGAGTCCCGCAGCCTGCCCGTACCCGACGGTCTGGTGGGGGAGCGCGTCGACGCCGCCCTCGCCAAACTGCTCGGCTTCTCGCGCAGCTTCGCCGCCGAGGTCGTCGCCGAGGGCGGCGTGAGCGCCGACGGCGTCGTGCTCGCCAAGTCCGACCGCCTGCACCGCGACGCCTGGCTCGAGGTGAGCTGGCGCCCGAAGCAGGAGCCGACCATCGTGCCGCAGCTCGTGCCCGACCTCACGATCGTGCACGACGACGACGACATCGTCGTCATCGACAAGCCCGTGGGCGTGGCCGCGCATCCCTCCGTCGGCTGGGAGGGCCCGACCGTGCTCGGCGCGCTCGCCGGCGCCGGCTTCCGCATCGCGACCTCCGGAGCCGCCGAGCGGGCGGGCATCGTGCACCGCCTCGACGTCGGCACCAGCGGCCTGATGGTCGTGGCGAAGAGCGAGAACGCCTACACCTGGCTCAAGCGCGCCTTCCACGACCGCGAGGTCGACAAGATCTACCACGCCGTCGTGCAGGGCCACCCGGACCCGCTCGCCGGCACGATCGACGCGCCCATCGGCCGCCACCCCGGCTCGAGCTGGAAGTTCGCGGTCGTCGCCGACGGCAAGCCCTCGGTGACCCACTACGAGACCCTCGAGGCCTTCCCGGCGGCGTCGCTGCTCGAGATCCACCTCGAGACCGGTCGCACGCATCAGATCCGCGTGCACATGGCTGCGCAGCGGCACCCCTGCGCCGGCGACGCCATGTACGGGGCAGACCCCACCCTGTCGGCGCGGCTGGGCCTGGGGCGCCAGTGGCTGCACGCGGTGCAGCTCGGCTTCCGGCACCCGGCGACGGGGGAGCCCGTCGTGTACCGGACGACCTATCCGGACGATCTGCAGCACGCCCTCGACGTGCTGCACGCCGCCTAGCGCGCCGTCGCCCGCATCCGCTCGACCGCGTCAGCGCACCGCGCCGCGGGCGAGCGGATGACGGCGCCGGAAGGTAGCCTGGACCCTCCCGCCGAACCCCTCCCGAACGACTAGGAGCCCCGTGGCCTCGAGCGATTCCTTCGTCCATCTGCACGTGCACAGCGAGTACTCGATGCTCGACGGCGCGGCCAGGGTCGGACCGCTCATCCAGGCCGCCGTCGAGGAGGGGATGCCCGCGATCGCGGTCACCGACCACGGCAACATGTTCGGCGCCTTCGACTTCTGGCGCACCGCGACCGAGGCCGGCATCAAGCCGATCATCGGCACCGAGGCCTACATCACGCCCGGCACCGCGCGCGGCGACAAGACCCGGGTGCGCTGGGGTCGTCAGGACCAGCAGGGCGACGACGTCGGCGGCAGCGGCGCGTACACGCACATGACGCTGCTCGCCGAGACGACGGAGGGCATGCACAACCTCTTCCGCGCTTCGTCGCTGGCGTCATTGGAGGGCTACTACTTCAAGCCCCGCATGGACCGCGAGCTGCTCTCGCGCTACTCGAAGGGCGTCATCGCGACGACCGGATGCGTCGGCGGCGAGGTGCAGACCAAGCTGCGCCTCGGTCTCTACGAGGAGGCGAAGAAGGCCGCGGGCGAGTTCCAGGACATCTTCGGCAAGGAGAACTTCTTCGCCGAGATCATGGATCACGGCATCGACATCGAGCGGCGCACGATGCGCGAGCTCATCGACCTGGCCAAGGAGATGGGCATGCCCCTCCTCGCCACGAACGACCTGCACTACACCCACGCGCACGACGCCACCGCGCACGCGGCGCTGCTCTGCGTGCAGTCGGGCTCGACGCTCGACGACCCCAAGCGCTTCAAGTTCGACTCGAACGAGTTCTACCTGAAGTCGGCCGAGGAGATGCGGCGGCTCTTCCGCGACCACCCCGAGGCGATCACGAACACGCTCGCGATCGCCGAGCGCGCGAACGTCGAGTTCGACACCAAGGCCAACTACATGCCGGTGTTCCCGGTGCCCGAGGGCGAGACCGAGGCGACCTGGTTCGACAAGGAGGTCGCCGCCGGGCTCGACTACCGCTACAAGGGCGCGATCCCTGCCGAGGTGCAGCGGCAGGCCGACTACGAGGTCGGCGTCATCAAGCAGATGGGCTTCCCGGGCTACTTCCTCGTCGTCGCCGACTTCATCAACTGGTCCAAGCGCAACGGCATCCGCGTGGGCCCGGGGCGCGGCTCCGGCGCCGGCTCGATGGTGGCCTACGCGATGCGCATCACCGATCTCGATCCGCTGCAGCACGGCCTCATCTTCGAGCGCTTCCTCAACCCCGACCGCGTCTCCATGCCCGACTTCGACGTCGACTTCGATGATCGTCGCCGCGGCGAGGTCATCAAGTACGTGACCGAGAAGTACGGCAGCGAGCGCGTGGCGCAGATCGTCACCTACGGCACCATCAAGGCCAAGCAGGCGCTCAAGGACGCCGGGCGCGTGCTCGGCCACCCCTTCTCGATGGGCGACAAGCTCACCAAGGCGATGCCGCCCATGGTGATGGGCAAGGACATCCCGCTCACCGGCATCGTCGACAAGGAGCACAAGCGCTACAAGGAGGCCGCCGAGTTCCGCGCGGTCGTCGAGGCGGACCCCGAGGCGCAGACGGTGTTCGACACCGCGCTCGGGCTCGAGAACCTTAAGCGCCAGTGGGGCGTGCACGCGGCCGGCGTGATCATGTCGAGCGATCCGCTCATCGACATCATCCCGATCATGAAGCGCGAGCAGGACGGCCAGATCGTCACGCAGTTCGACTACCCGGCGGCGGAGTCGCTCGGCCTCATCAAGATGGACTTCCTGGGGCTGCGCAACCTCACGATCATCTCGGACGCCCTCGACAACATCGAGATGAACCGGGGCGTCAGGCTCGACCTCGAGGAGCTCGAGCTCGACGATCCGGGCGCCTACGAGCTGCTCTCCCGCGGCGACACCCTCGGCGTCTTCCAGCTCGACGGCGGCCCGATGCGCTCGCTGCTGCGGCTCATGAAGCCCGACAACTTCGAGGACATCTCTGCCGTCATCGCGCTGTACCGCCCGGGTCCCATGGGCGCGGACTCGCACACGAACTACGCGCTGCGCAAGAACGGCCTGCAGGAGATCACGCCGATCCACCCGGAGCTGGCGGAGCCGCTCCAGGAGATCCTCAGCACCAGCTACGGCCTGATCATCTACCAGGAGCAGGTCATGGCCATCGCGCAGAAGGTCGCCGGCTTCTCGCTGGGCCAGGCCGACATCCTGCGCCGCGCGATGGGCAAGAAGAAGAAGTCCGAGCTGGACAAGCAGTTCGCGGGCTTCAAGCAGGGCATGAACGACAACGGCTTCGGCGACGAGGCGGTGGACAAGCTCTGGGAGATCCTGCTGCCGTTCTCCGACTACGCCTTCAACAAGGCGCACTCGGCCGCCTACGGCGTCGTCAGCTACTGGACGGCCTACCTCAAGGCCCACTACCCGGCCGAGTACATGGCCGCCCTGCTCACGAGCGTCGGCGACAGCCGCGACAAGCTCGCGATGTACCTCAACGAGTGCCGTCGGATGGGCATCCAGGTGCTGCCGCCGGACGTCAACGAGTCGATCGGCTTCTTCTCCGCCGTCGGCGAGGACATCCGCTTCGGGCTCGGCGCGATCCGCAACGTCGGCTTCAACGTCGTCGACCAGATCATCGAGGCGCGGCAGGCGGCGCCCTTCACCAACTTCCACGACTTCCTCGGCAAGGTGCCCTCCGGCGTGCTCAACAAGCGCACGGTCGAGTCGCTCATCAAGGCGGGCGCCTTCGATACGAGCGGCGACACGCGCCGGGCGCTGATCGAGATCCACGAGAACGCGGTCGACGGCGCCGTGAAGGTCAAGCGCGACGAGGAGCGCGGCGACGTCGGCTTCGACTTCGACAGCCTCTTCGACGAGCCGCAGGAGCAGAGCCAGGTGCCGCCCCGGCCCGAGTGGACCAAGCGCGACAAGCTCGCCTTCGAGCGCGAGATGCTCGGGCTCTACGTCTCCGACCATCCGCTCGCCGGTCTCGAGGTGCCGCTCGCCAAGCACGCGACCCACTCGATCCCCGACGTCGCGTCGATGTCGAACGGCGTCAAGGAGGGCGACACCGTCGTGATCGCCGGGCTCATCACGAGCGCCCAGCACCGCACCGCCCGCAACTCCGGCAACATGTACGGCATGGTCGAGGTCGAGGACTTCGCCGGTCAGATGACCGTCATGTTCATGGGCAAGACCTACCGCGAGTTCGGGCCGTCGCTGAACAACGACACCATCGTCGTCGTGCGCGGCCGGGTGAGCGCCCGCGACGACGGAGCGACGCTGCACGCGGTGAGCCTGTTCCAACCCGACCTGGGCAGCGAGGGCGGCACCAGCGGCCCGATCTCGATCGCGCTCTCGGAATTCCGGGCGACGACCGACACCGTCCGCTCGCTCGGCGAGGTGCTCTCGCGCCATCGCGGCGACAGCGAGGTGCGCCTCAAGCTCATCAAGGGCGACGTGGCGCGCATCTTCGAGCTGCCGCACCAGGTGCGCGTCAGCGCGGATCTGTACGGCGAGCTCAAGAGCCTGCTCGGACCCGCCTGCCTGCTCTGACTCCTTAGACTGGCGGGGACATGATGCGAACGATCGATCTCCGCGGCCGCCGTCCCTCCGCCACCGAGCTGCTGCAGCTCGTGCCGCGTCCCGAGACCGACGTCGCGACGGTGGCGGATGCGGTGCGCGGCATCATCGACGACGTGCGCGAGCGCGGATCGGCCGCCCTGCTCGATCAGGCCGAGCGCTTCGACGGGGTCCGCCCCGCCACGCTGCGAGTGCCCGCCGAGGATCTCGCCGGCGCGGTCGCCAAGCTCGACCCCACCGTGCGCGCGGCACTCGAGGAGGCCATCGTCCGGGTGCGCGCGGCCTCGGCCGCGCAGGTGCCGGCGGGCGCCGTGACGCTGCTCGGCGACGGCGCCGAGGTGCGGCAGCGGTGGCAGCCGGTGCGGCGCGTCGGCCTCTACGTGCCCGGTGGCACCGCCGTCTACCCCTCCAGCGTCGTGATGAACGTCGTGCCCGCGCAGGTCGCCGGCGTCGAGTCCATCGCCCTCGTCTCGCCGGCCCAGCGCGAGTCCGGCGGTGTGCACCCCGTGATCCTCGGCGCCGCGGCGCTGCTCGGCGTCGACGAGGTCTACGCGATCGGCGGCGCCGGCGCCGTCGGTGCGCTCGCCTACGGCGTGCCGGACCTCGGCCTCGAGCCGGTGCAGAAGATCACCGGCCCGGGCAACGTCTTCGTCGCCGCGGCCAAGCGCCTGGTGCAGGGGGTCGCCGGCATCGACGCCGAGGCCGGGCCCACCGAGATCCTCGTCATCGCCGACGCCAGCGCGGACCCCCGCCACGTCGCCGCCGACCTCGTCAGCCAGGCCGAGCACGACGACCTCGCGGCCGCGGTGCTCGTGACCGACTCCGCCGAGCTCGCCGAGCGCACCCTGGTCGAGATCGAGCGGCGCGCCGCGCTCACCGAGCGCTCCGAGCGCGTGCTCGTCGCCCTGCGCGGCCCGCAGTCGGCGATCGTGCTCGTCGACGACCTCGAGCAGGCCGCCGCCGTCAGCGACGCCTACGGGCCCGAGCACCTCGAGGTGCAGACGGTCGATCCCGAGGCGCTGCTGCCGCGGCTCAGCAACGCCGGCGCGATCTTCCTCGGCGCGCACACCCCGGTGAGCCTCGGCGACTACCTCGCGGGCTCGAACCACGTGCTCCCGACGGGCGGCCAGAGCCGTTACGGCGCCGGGCTCGGGGCCTACGCCTTCCTGCGCCCGCAGCAGATCATCCGCTACGACCGCGGCGCGCTGCAGCAGGTCGCCGAGCGCCTCGGCGCTCTGGCGCGCGCCGAGGGGCTGCCCGCGCACGCCGAGGCCGTCGAGGCCCGCTTCGAGGACTGACCCGCAGCTCGCACCGGTATCCTCGGAGCACCATGTTCTGCCCCTTCTGCCGTCACCCCGACAGCCGCGTCGTCGACTCCCGCACGAGCGATGACGGCGTCTCGATCCGCCGTCGCCGGCAGTGCCCCGAGTGCGGGCGCCGCTTCACCACCAACGAGACCGCCAGCCTCAACGTGATCAAGCGCTCGGGGGTCGTGGTGCCCTTCAGCCGCGAGAAGATCGTCTCCGGCGTGCGCAAGGCCTGCCAGGGCCGACCGGTCACCGACAGCGACCTCGCGATCCTCGCGCAGAAGGTCGAGGAGACCGTGCGCTCCAGCGGCGCGAGCCAGATCGACGCCAACGAGATCGGCCTCGCGATCCTGCCGCCGCTGCGCGAGCTCGACGAGGTGGCGTACCTGCGCTTCGCGAGCGTGTACCAGGCCTTCGACTCGCTCGACGACTTCGAGGCGGCCATCGGCACGCTCCGCGTCGAGAACCGCGAGCGCCGCACCGCGCAGGACTGAGCGGCTCCGCGCGCTGCCGCCACCGCGTCGCACCGCAGGGCGTTCGATCCGGTGAAGCGGATGCGCGGGTCCGCAGGGCGATACCCTGGCCTCAGCATGTACCCCCTCCTCTTCAGCCTCGTCCTGCGCCGCTTCGACTCCGAGCGGGCCCACCACCTCGGCGCGGCGGTCATCCACGCAGTGGGGGCGCCCGTGCTCGGGGCCCTGTCCCGCGCGGCCACCCGCCCGCATCCGTCCCTCGCCGTCGACGCGCTCGGCCTGCGCTTCCCGAGCCCCTTCGGCGTCGCCGCTGGCTTCGACAAGCAGGGCTCGATGATCCTCGGCCTCGGCAACCTCGGCTTCGGCCACATCGAGGTCGGCACCGTCACCGCGATCCCGCAGCCGGGCAACGACCGTCCACGGCTCTTCCGGCTGATCCCGGACCGCGCGCTCGTCAACCGCATGGGCTTCAACAACGACGGAGCGGAGGCGGTGGCCGAGCGCCTGCGCCGCGTGCGCTCCCGGCGCCGGCGCCCCATCATCGGCGTGAACATCGGCAAGAGCCGGGTCGTCGCGGTCGAGGACGCCGCGGAGGACTACCGCGCGAGCACCCGCATCCTCGCGCCGCTCGCCGACTACCTCGTCGTCAACGTGAGCTCGCCGAACACCCCGGGCCTGCGCGGTCTGCAGGACCGCGAGCAGCTCGAACCGCTGCTGCGGGTCGTGCTCGAGGAGGCCGGCGCCGTGCCGGTGCTCGTCAAGATCGCGCCCGACCTCGACGACCAGGCGATCGAGGACGTCGCGTCGCTGGCCGCCGAGCTCGGCCTCGCCGGCATCGTCGCCACGAACACGACCATCGGCCGCGAGGGCCTGCGCACGCCGCGGTCCGCGGTCGAGCGCGCAGGCGCCGGTGGCCTCTCGGGGGCTCCGCTGGCCGAGCGCTCGCTCGAGGTGCTGCGCGTGCTCGCCGAGGTCGCGGACCCGTCGCTCGTGCTCGTCGCCGTCGGCGGTGTCGAGACCGCGGCCGATGTGCGCGCGCGGCTCGAGGCCGGTGCGCACCTGGTGCAGGGCTACACGGCCTTCCTCTACCGGGGTCCGCTCTGGGCCCGTCAGATCAACCGCGGACTGCGCTCGCGCTGAGCCCGCCGCGCGACGACGCAGGGCCCCCCCGCCCCGGGCGGGGGGCGGGGGGGGTGGGGGGGGGGGGGGGGCGGGGGGG
>JASCOA010000025.1 GCA_029959365.1 Microbacteriaceae bacterium PS02343
GGCCGGCCCGGATCCTCACCGTCGCGGCTCGCATCCGTCGCGGAGGACCAGACCGGGCCGGTGCTGCACCGGCCACGGCTCAGCCAGGGCGAGCAGTCGGCGCTCACCCTCTACGCCCTCGGCCACTCCACGCAGGAGGTCGCCGACAAGCTCAACGTGCAGTACGAGACCGCGAAGACCTACCTGCGCCGCGTGCGCGAGAAGTACGCCAAGGCCGGCCGACCGGCCAGCCGCAAGGCCGAGCTCATCCGCCGCGCCGCGGAGGACGGCTACCTGCGCTGATGGCCAAGCTGTACTTCCGCTACGGCGCGATGAACAGCGGCAAGAGCACGGCGCTGCTCCAGGCCGCCTACAACTACGAGGAGCGCGACCAGCACGTGCTGCTCGCCAAGCCCGGCATCGACAGCAAGGGCGGCGGCTCCATCGTCAGCCGCCTCGGCGTCACTCGCGAGGCCGACTTCACCATCGGACCGGACGAGCGGATGCGCGAGGTCTTCGCGCGGCGGCGTGCGGCATCCGCGCACCCCATCGCCTGCCTGCTCGTCGACGAGGCCCAGTTCCTCGCCGAGGGGCAGGTCGACGACCTGCTGCGCATCGCGGTGCTCGACGGCGTGCCGGTGCTCGCCTACGGCATCCGCACCGACTTCCGCACCAAAGCCTTCCCGGGCAGCCGCCGGCTGCTCGAGGTGGCGCACTCGCTGGAGGAGCTCAAGACCATCTGCCGCTGCGGCCGCAAGGCCGTGTTCAACGCCCGGCGGGTGGGGGAGTCGTACGTCTTCGACGGCGGGCAGGTGGCCATCGACGGGCTCGAGGTGGCGTACGAGTCGCTGTGCGCGCAGTGCTACCTGCGGGAGTCGGGTGGGGGGTTGGGCTGAGGGGGCTGAATCGCGGCGAGCGGTTGTCCGGAACGTTCCCCTCACGTCGCTACGCGCCGCTCTCGGCCGTGATTTGTCCCCACCGCTCGGCCGTCGCGCCGCTGCGCGTCGCGCCGGAACCGGCGGCGTGGGCCCACCTGCTCGCAGGTGCGAACTACTTCCCGACCAACAGAAGAAGGCCCGCAATCGCTTCGCGATCACGGGCCTTCTTCTGTTGGTCGGGGTGACAGGATTTGAACCTGCGACCTCCTCGTCCCGAACGAGGCGCGCTACCAAGCTGCGCCACACCCCGTTGCTGCGGCGAACCGTGGCAACCGGTCCAGCATACAGGATGCGGGAGGGGCGCGAGGACGCTCAGTCGATGCGGGGGACGAGGTCGATGACGATCGCCTCGGGCGGGCAGGCGAAGCGCACGGGAGCGTAGATCGACGTGCCGACACCGGCCGAGACGTTGAGGTAGGCGGCGCGCTGCGCGTGGGTCCACACGTGCATGCCACGGGCCATCGAGCGGGGCAGATCGCAGTTGGTGACGAGCGCGCCGAAGCCGGGAGCGCAGACCTGACCGCCGTGCGTGTGGCCGGCCAGGATCAGCTGCGAGCCGTTCGTGGTGAGCGAGTCGAGCGCGCGCACGTAGGGCGCGTGCACGACACCGATGCTCAGCGGCTCAGAACCCTCGTCGTCGCCCTCGCGCAGCGCCTCGAGCGCCGATGGCACGAGATCGAGGCGGTCGCGGCGCAGGTGCGGGTCGTCCAGCCCGACGAACTCGATGAGCCGATCGCCCACGGGCAGCAGGGCCGCCCGGTTGTTGAGCCCCACCCACCCGAGCCCGTCGTAGACGGCCTCGAGTGCGGCGGTGTCGAGGTGCTCCGGCTCGCGGTGCTGCCTCGATGGGCCGGAGAAGTAGGTGAGCCAGCTCTTGGGCCTCGGCGCGAAGTAGTCGTTCGAACCGTGCACGTAGACGCCGGGCACGCCCTCGAAGACCTCGAGCGCGCGCGCCACGGCGGGCACGGCATCGCGATGGCCAAGGTTGTCGCCCGTGTCGACCACGAGATCCGGCTCGAGCTCGGCGAGCGAGCGTAGCCAGTCGATGCGGTGCTCCTGCCACGGGGCGAGGTGCAGATCGGAGAGGTGCAGGATGCGCATCGTCGGACTGCCGGGCGGCAGCAGTGCCACGGTCTCCCGCCGCACCGTGAAGGCGTTGCGCTCGACGAGCGCGCCGTACGCGAGCAGGCCGCCGGCCACCGCCGCGGCGCCGGCCGCCACGGCGATGCCGTGGCGGCCGGTCATTCCGCGCTCCGCAGGTCAGTCGTCATCATCGTCGGAGCCCCCTGGCGGGTTGCCGCTGTTCCCGTTGCCGTTGTTGCCGCCGCCGGGTGCTGGGGTGCTCGGCGCGCCGCCGGTGCCGCTGCTCACGATGATCGTGATCGCGTCGCCGAGGCCCACCTCCTGGCCGGCCGCCGGGCTCGTGCCGATGACCTCGCCGCTCGGGACCGTGGGCGAGGCCTGCGTGACCGGTGCGCCCGCGATGTTCGTGAATCCGGCAGCCTGCAAGGTCGAGCGCGCCGCGTCGAAGCTCGCGGCACCGGCCACGTCGGGCATGGTCGTCTGGCTGCCGTCGCTCGGCCGCACGACGATCTCGGTACCGCTCGAGACCGTGCTGCCGGCGGCGGGCTCGGTCACCGCGACCCGACCAGCCTGCTGGGTCGACGCGATGGGCTCACCGAGGGTGTAGCGCAGGCCGAGGCTCTCCAGGAGCGCCTGAGCTGCGGCCGGGTCCTGGCCCACGAGGTCCGGTACGGTCTCGACGTCCCCGCGCAGGGCCTGGTCGGTCGGGCCGGCCCAATCCTCGCCGCCGTAGGCGTCGGTCGCCCAGCGGAAGACGTCGCGAGCGACGTACTGTCCGAGGATGCGGTCGCTCACGCCGAGCGAGTTGTTGTACTGGCGGTTGAGCTTCGTCGATCCGACGATGTTGCCGGTCCAGGTGCCGGTGGCCAGCTTCGAGGAGGCCATGGCGATCCAGTTCTGCACGTAGTCGTCGGCGGTACCGGTCTTCGCGAACAGCGGCACGCCGTTGCTCACGTTCGCCGCGGTACCGGTGCCGCCCGTGAGCACGGGCTTGAGCGCGTGGATCGCGGCCTCGGCGACCTCGGGCTCGAGCGCCTGCCCGCAGTTCGCCTGGGGGATCTCGACCTCGGTGCCGTCGCTCGTCGTCATGCGATCGATGACCACGGGATCGCAGTGCACGCCGTCGGCGGCGAGCGTCGCGAAGGCGTTGGCCATGCTCAACGGCGCGATCGTGTTGGTGCCGAGGATCGCGGCAGGGTTCTGCTCCAGGTCCGCCCCGTCGGCCCGGTGCACGCCCATCGACTCGGCGGTCTCGGTGATGTCGCACATGTCGAGCTGCTGCGCCATGGTGGCGAACGTCGTGTTGGCCGAGATCTTGGTCGCTTCCATGACCGACATGTAGTCGGCCATCGCGCGGTAGTTCTTGGGGTTCCAATCATCCGATCCGCTGCCGAGGCAGCGGTTCGGGAAGCTCGAGCCGGGGTAGACCTGGCGGCGCGAGTCGACGACCTCGTTGAGCCCGCGGCCGGCCTTCAACCAATCGATGAGCACGAACACCTTGTAGGTCGAGCCCGACTGGAAGCCCGACGAGCCGCCGTAGTTCCTGTCGGTGTTGAAATTTACCGACGTCTCCGACTCGCCGGCGCCCGCGGTCTCGTTGAAGTTCTTGTTCTGCACCAGGTACTTGATGCGCCCCGTGCCGGGCTCGATGCCCGAGCTGGCGGAACCCAGGTTGTACCCCGTGCCCTCCTTCGGCACGTACTGGTCCATGGCCGACTGGGCGGTGGCCTGCAGATCGAGGTCGATGGACGTGTAGATGCGGTAGCCGCCGGTGCGGAAGTTGTACTGCCGCTCGGCCGCGCTGTCGCCGAAGGTCGGGTCGTTCTCGATCGTCTTGCGCACGTAGTCGCAGATGAAGGGAGCGGTCGAGTTCATGCATCCGTTGTTCACGGGCTGGATGTTGAGCGGCACGACCACGTCGCGGGAGCCGTCGTAGGTCGCCTGGTCGATGTACCCCTCCTCGAGCAGGTTGCCGAGGATGTACTTGCGCCGGGTGTCGTTGGGTGTCGGGTCCTCGCGGTCCGGCAGGTTCAGCGTGGGAGCCTGCACGATGGCCATGAGGGTGGCGGCCTGGTTGTAGTCGAGGTCGGCGGCGTTGACGCCGAACCAGTACTGCGCGGCGGTCTGAACGCCGTAGAGGTTCGAGCCGAAGGTCGCGATGTTGAGGTAGGCCTCGAGGATCTCGTCCTTGCTGTACTGCTGCTCGAGCGAGATGGCGTACTTCATCTCGGCGAGCTTGCGGTCGATCGTCGTCACCGTGGCCTGCTCGTAGAGCTCCTTGGCCTTCTCGGGGTCGCTCGTCGCATAGCGCTCCGACTCGGTGACCAGGAGGTTGCGTACCAGCTGCATCGTGATGGTCGAGGCGCCGGCGTCGCTGCCGCCGGTGACCTGGCCGATGGCCGCGCGCATGACGGAGGGCAGGTAGACCCCGCCGTGCTCGTAGAAGTGGGGGTCCTCGGCCGCGACCGCGGTCTCCTTGACGGCGGCGGAGATCTGATCGAGCGGCACCTCCTCGCGGTTCTGCTCGAAGATGGTCGCGATCTGCACGTCCTGGCCGCCCTGCTGGGCGTAGATCTCCGTGCGCTGCGACTGGTCGCTGATCTCGATGAAGTCGGGCAGCTCGTCGAAGATGTCGATCGTGCTCGCTGCGGCGACGCCCGTGACGGCGATCGCCGGGGTGAGCAGGGCCGCGACCAGCAGCCCTGCGACGGCGCTGAAGCCGAGGAAGCCGGCCGTGGCGCCGAGCACGCTCGACGGCGTGTTCTTCTGAGGGGACATAGGCTCGATGGTAAGCGATCCGCGAAACACCAGAGCTGAATGGAACACCATATGCCCCGCTGGGAGTACGTCACTACCCCTCTGCTCGTACACAACGAAGCCGCGATCCTCAACAACTGGGGCTCCGAGGGCTGGGAGCTCGTGACGATCATGGCCGGTCCCGCGGGCGGTCCCGTGGCCGTCCTCAAGCGCCCCGTCGCGGAGGCCTGACCGATGGGACGCATCGACGAGCGCCTCGCCGAGCTGGGCCTGACCCTGCCGAAGGCACCTGCCGCCGCGGGCGCCTACCTGCCCGCCGTCACCTCCGGCAGCCTGCTCTACACCGCCGGCCAGGTGCCCTTCGTGGACGGTGCCTTCCCCGCGCACGGCAAGGTCGGTGCCGAGGTGGACGCCGAGACCGCGAAGTCGCTCGCCGCGATCTGCGCGCTCAACGGCCTCGCCGCGGCTGCCGAGCTGCTCGGCTCGCTCGATCGAGTCACCCGCGTCGTCAAGGTGGTCGGCTTCGTCGCCAGCGACCCGTCCTTCACCGGGCAGCCCGGCGTGATCAACGGGGCCTCCGAGCTCCTCGGCGAGATCTTCGGCGAGGCGGGCCAGCACGCCCGCTCGGCCGTCGGCGTCGCGGTGCTGCCGCTCGACGCGCCGGTCGAGGTGGAGCTCGTGCTCGAGTTCGTCTGAGCCGTGCTCTGCGCCGCCTCCGCGGCGTGCCGCAGGGGCGCGGGCCCCGCCGCCCCCGGCCGGGGGGCGGGGCCCCGCGCGGGGGGGGGCCCGCGGGCCCGCCCCCGCCCGGCCGGGGCCCCTTCGCGCGTGCCTGGTCAGTCGGCGTGCATGCCGGTCTGGATCGTGCGCATCACGCCGGTGTCGGCGAGCGTGGTCGTATCGCCCACCTCGCGGCCCTCGGCGAGGTCGCGCAGCAGTCGGCGCATGATCTTGCCGCTGCGGGTCTTCGGCAGCTCCGCGACGACGTGCACCCGCGCGGGACGGGCGATCGGGCCGATGCGCTCGGCGACGTGCGCGCGCAGCGTCGGCGACGCATCCGCGTCCGTCAACTCGGCGCCGGTGCGCAGGATCACGAAGGCGACGATGGCCTGCCCCGTGGCCTCATCCGCAGCGCCGACGACGGCCGCCTCGGCGACGGCCGGATGCGCGACGAGCGCCGACTCGATCTCCGCGGTCGAGAGCCGGTGGCCCGAGACGTTCATGACGTCGTCGACGCGGCCGAGCAGCCAGAGGTCGCCGTCGCCGTCGAGGCGGGCGCCGTCGCCCGCGAAGTATCGGCCGGGGAAGGTCGACCAATAGGTCTCGCGGAAGCGCTCGGGGTCGTTCCAGATCGTGCGCGCCATCGCGGGCCACGGCTCGGTGACCACGAGCAGTCCGCCACCGCCGGCCGGCACCGGTTCGCCGGACTCGTCGAGCACGGCGATGCCGATGCCCGGGATGGGCGTCTGCGCTGCGCCCGGCTTCGCCGCGGTGACGCCCGGCAGCGGCGACACCATGATCGCGCCGGTCTCGGTCTGCCACCACGTGTCCACGATCGGGGTGCGGCCGCCGCCGATCACCTCGCGGTACCAGAGCCACGCCTCGGGGTTGATCGGCTCGCCGACGCTGCCCAGCAGCCGCAGGCTGGTCAGGTCGTGCGCGTCGGGGATGGCCCGTCCCGCCTTCATGAACGAGCGGATGGCGGTGGGCGCCGTGTAGAGGATCGTCACCCCGTAGCGCTCGACGATGCTCCACCAGCGGCCGGGGTCGGGGGAGTCGGGCGTTCCCTCGTAGAGCACCTGGGTCGCGCCGTTCGCGAGCGGGCCGTAGACGACGTAGCTGTGGCCGGTGATCCAGCCGACGTCGGCGGTGCACCAGTACACGTCCTGCTCGGGCTTGAGGTCGAAGACGGAGCGGTGCGTGAAGGCCGCCTGGGTGAGGTACCCGCCGCTCGTGTGCAGGATGCCCTTCGGCTTCCCGGTCGTGCCCGACGTGTAGAGGATGAAGAGCGGATGCTCCGCCTCGAAGGCGCGGGCCTCGTGCGTCGTGTCCATGGCAGCGATCTCCTCGTGCCACCACAGGTCCCGCCCCTCCGACCAGTCGACGGCGTTCTCGCCGCGGCGCACCACCAGCACGTTGCGCACGGTCTGCTCGCCGGGCAGCGCGAGGGCGGCGTCGACCGCCGGCTTCAGCGGGGCGACCGAGCCCTTGCGCCAACCGCCGTCGGCGGTGATGACGAGCACGGCTCCGGCATCGTCGATGCGGGCCCGCAGGCTCTCGGCGCTGAACCCGCCGAAGACGACGGAGTGCACGGCGCCGATGCGCGCGATGGCCAGCATGGCGATGACGGCCTCGGGGATCATCGGCAGGTAGACGGCGACGCGGTCGCCGGGCTGCACGCCGAGGTCGGCGAGCAGGTTCGCGGCCCGGCTCACCTCGCCGAGCAGCTCGGAGTAGGTGATGGTGCGGGTGTCGCCGGGCTCGCCCTCCCAGTGCAGCGCGACGCGCTCGCCGTCGCCCGCGAGCACATGACGGTCCACGCAGTTGACCGCGACGTTGAGCCGGCCGTCGGCGAACCACCGCGCGTGCGGCGCATCCGTCCAATCGAGCACCTCGCTGAACGGGCGCTGCCACTGCAGCGCCCGGGCCTGCTCCGCCCAGAAGGCGAGCCGGTCGCGGCTCGCGGTCTCAGCGAGCTCCGGCCCCGCGACGGCGTCGCGGCGGAACGACTCGGACGGGGGGAAGACGCGCCCTCCGCCTTGCAGGCTGTCGATCGGTTCGGCGGATGCGGTGGTCATCGCGGATGTGCTCCTCGCGTCGTTGCGTGGTGGTGATCGGCGCGGTCCCGGCCGGCCGTGCTGCCGAGCGTAGACCCGCCGTCCGACAGCGTCGACGGATTTCATCGCGAGGAGTTGCGCCGGAAGGGCGTGCGGGGTACATTGACGTCATCGGATGGAATACTCCGATCGCAACGGCTGTGATTCCCCCCAATCCGCCGTTGCCGTGGCGGCGCCGGTTCCCCCCAACTGGCGCCGCCCCTCTTCTTTTAACGACCGTTTTTCTCGGAGTTCTGGAACACTGTTCCAGTCTTCGGCCATCGCTCTCGCGATGAAGGAAACGCGAGTCGACTCCGACGGGTGTCGTTTTGAGCGACAGGTGTCGCGTTGGCGGGGTACAAAATGTCCCCTCCACAACCCCGAGCAGGGGCGACTCGGCACCTGTTCGAGGCCGCGACGTCCGCACCGCGACCGCGTTGCCTAGCGTCGGCGCATGACCTTCGAGCCCTTCATCGCACGACCCCCGGCCGCGCTCCGCGAGATCGCACCGGCCGCCGTCGTGCGCACACTCGACGGGTTCGGGGAGCTGACGCCGTTCCTGGAGGACGAGGCGGTCACCGACCTGTTCGTCAATGGCGGCGGAGCGGTCTGGGTCGATCGCGGCGAGGGAGCCCGCCCCCATCCCGCACCCGAGCTGGACGAGGTGCGGCTGCGCGAGCTCGCCGTGCGGCTCGTCGCGCTGGGCGGACGGCACCTCGACGAGGCGAGCCCCTGCGTCGACGTGCGACTGCACGACGGGATCAGGGTGCACGCGGTGCTGCCGCCTGTCTCCATCGGCGGCACCCTGCTCTCCGTGCGCATCCCTCGCGGCCGCGCCCTCGGTCTCGACGAGCTCGCACGCGACGGCTTCCTCGGCCCTGTGCCGGCATCCGCGCTGCGCGCGCTCGTCGAGCGGCGAGCCAATCTCCTCGTGACCGGAGCCGGTGGCGTCGGCAAGACCACCTTCTTGGCCGCGCTGCTCGGCGAGGCGGCGCCGCACGAGCGCATCGTGCTCATCGAGGACGTCGCGGAGCTCCGGCCCCGGCATCCGCACTGCGTCTCGCTCGAGGCGCGGCAGGCGAACCTCGAGGGCGCCGGCGCCCTGGGGCTCGAGCGCCTGCTGCGCGAGGCGCTGCGCATGCGGCCGGACCGGCTCGTGCTGGGGGAGTGCCGCGGCGCCGAGATCCGCGAGCTCCTCGCCGCGCTGAACACCGGTCACGACGGCGGCGCCGGCACGCTGCACGCGAACTCGCTCGACGACGTCCCGGCCCGGCTCGAGGCGCTCGGCTCGCTCGCCGGGCTGCCGCCGGAGGCGATCGCACGGCAGGCGGTCAGCGCGATCGACGTCGTACTGCATCTCGAGCGCACGCACCAGGGGCGACGGCTCAGCGCCGCGGGCGCCCTGGAGATCGACACCGACGGCCGGCTGCGCACGCGGGAGGTGACGGCGGATGCGCTCGCGGCGTGAGCGGGCGACGCCGGACGCCGCGGTGCTGGCGGGGCGGGTGCAGCGGCTCGCCGTGCTCCTGCGCGCCGGCCTCGCGCCGGCCGCGGCCTGGCGTCACCTCGCCGAGACGGAGCAGGACGCGCCCGAGCTGCTGCGCATCGCCGAGCGGATCGAGGCGGGCGAGCCCGCCGCAGAGGCGATCGAGGCAGAGGGCGGCGCGGTCGGTCCGTGGCGTTCCGTCGCCGCGGCATGGAGCATCGCCGCGCGCGCCGGCAGCCCGCTCGCCGCGACCCTCGCGACCCTCGCCGGCACCCTGCGCGTGCTCGCACAGCAGGAGCGGGAGGGCCGCATCGCCCTCGCCGGTCCGAACGCGACGGCGCGACTCGTGGCGGTGCTGCCGCTGGTGGCGCTCGGCTTCGGCGCCGCCCTCGGGGTCGACGCCCTGGGTCTGCTGTTCGGCACCGGCTGGGGGCGCGCCTGCCTGGCGATCGGCATCGGGCTCATGCTCCTCGCGCGGCTGTGGTCGCGCCGGATGGTCGCCCGCGCCGCGCGCGGCCCGGTGTCGCCGGGGCTGCGCCTCGATCTGCTCGGCATCGCCCTCGCGGGCGGTGGTGCGCTCGACGCCGCGCGCGGCTGGGTCGAGGAGGCCTGCGAACGCCACGCCGTAGACGATCCCGGGGCGGCCGAGCGCGCCACCACGGTGCTCGCGCTGGCCGAGCGCGCCGGCGTGCCCGCCACCGCGCTGCTGGCCGCCGAAGCCGAGGAGCTGCGGCGCACAGCCGCAGCCGAGCGCCAGGAGCGGCTCGCCCGGCTCGGCGTGACGCTGCTCATCCCCCTCGGGGTCTGCATCCTGCCCGCCTTCCTGCTGCTCGGCGTCGTGCCGCTGGTCGCGGGCGTGGTCGGCGGCACGATCGCGGGCCTCGCCTGAACCGCGGCGTCGGCCGGGCGCCGCAGGCCCGATCCGGGCTCCTCCTCCGGTCACCGAGATGCACGCCATAAGAAAGAGGTACGACATGACCGAGAACACCGCCTCCGCCGAGCACGGCGCCCCGATGCGCCGAGCCGCGCTGCTGCACCGCCTGCGCGACGACCACGGCGCCGCCACCGCCGAGTACGTCATCGCCACGATGGCGGCGGTGGGCTTCGCCGGGCTGCTGGTCGTGATCCTGACCAGCGACGAGATCCGCACCGTGCTGACCGACATGGTGAACAGTGCGCTCACCTACGCGAGCTGAGCGAGCCGTCCGACTCGCCCGCGTCGCGCTGCGGCGCGGCGCGGGCGAGCGCGGCAGCGCCACGGCCGAGACGGCGGTCGTGCTGCCGGTCGTCGTGCTCGTGCTGGCCCTGTGCCTCGGCGCGCTGCAGCTCGGCGCTCGGCAGCTGCGGCTGCAGGACGCCGCAGCCGACGCCGCGCGGGCGGTGGCGCGGGGCGAACCCGCGAGCAGCGCGGCCGGGCGCGCCGCGGGCGCGGTGAGCGGGGCGAGCCTCGCGGTCGAGCACGACGCCGACCTCGTGTGCGCCGTGCTGCGGGCCCCGGCGTCCACGCGTTGGATCGACCTCGGCGAGCAGAGCGCGCGTTCGTGCGCGCTGGGCGGCGGACGATGAGCCACGCGATCGGCCGCGCCGCGCCGGTGCTGCGGGGGCGTCTGCGGCTCGACGAGCGCGGCGCCGGCTCGGCGCTCGGCCTCGGCGTCGTCGCCGCCACCGTCGCGCTGCTCCTCCTGATCCTTCCGCTCGCTGTCGCGCTGCAGGGCCGCCAGCTCGCGGCGAACGCCGCCGATGCCGCGGCGCTCGCCGCGGCCGACACGGCGATGGGCGCCGTGCCCGGAGAGCCCTGCGCGAACGCCCTCCGGCTCGCCGAGGCCGGCGGCGCCGAGCTGGTCGCCTGCCGGATCGACGGCGCGGTGGCGACCGTGCTCGTCGCACGCGAGGTGCTCGGCGGCAGCGCGCGCGCCGCCGCCACCGCCGGGCCGGAGGGCGGCGGGTGAGATGCGATGCCCCGTGGCCGCGCATCCGCGAGTGTGTATGGTGTGCATGGCCGAGCCCCCTCGGCGGCGGAGGCGCCGGAACCGGAGCACCGAGAGGTCGCCGACGGACCGCGCCGAACCGCGAACGAAGCGCATGTGAGGAAGAGGTACGCCCGTGCCCGCAACGAAGAAGCTGGTCATCGTCGAGTCGCCCGCGAAGGCGAAGACGATCGCCCAGTACCTCGGCGACGGCTACGAGGTGCAGGCGTCCGTCGGCCACATCCGCGACCTGATCGAGCCCAAGAACCTGCCCGCCGAGCTCAAGAAGGGCTCCCTCGGCAAGTTCTCCGTCGACGTCGACAACGGATTCGAGCCCTACTACGTCGTCTCCGACCAGAAGAAGAAGACGGTCTCCGAGCTCAAGCGAGCGCTCAAGGGCGCCGACGAGCTCTTCCTCGCGACTGATGAGGACCGCGAGGGCGAGGCCATCGCGTGGCACCTGCTGCAGGAGCTCAAGCCCAAGGTGCCCGTCAAGCGCATGGTCTTCCACGAGATCACCAAGGACGCGATCCAGCACGCTCTCGGCAACACGCGAGAGCTCGACACCGCGCTCGTCGACGCGCAGGAGACCCGTCGCATCCTCGATCGCCTCTACGGCTACGAGATCTCGCCGGTGCTCTGGCGCAAGGTCGGCCCCGGCCTCTCCGCCGGTCGCGTGCAGTCGGCCGCCACCCGCCTCGTCGTCGACCGCGAGCGCGAGCGCCTCGCCTTCGGCGCCGCCGGCTACTGGGACCTCGCGACCCTGCTCGCCCCGGGCGCCGATGCGGCGACCTTCGCCGCTCGCCTCGCCAAGCTCGGCGGCAAGCGCGTCGCCAGCGGCCGCGACTTCGACGACCGCGGCGAGCTCAAGGGCGAGGCCGTCGCGCTCGACGAGGCCGCCGCCACGGCGCTCGCCGAGGCGCTGCGCAGCCCCGATGTGCCGGTGACGGTCACGGGCGTCGAGTCCAAGCCGTACACCCGCCGTCCGGCCGCGCCCTTCACGACCTCGACGCTGCAGCAGGAGGCCGCCCGCAAGCTCCGCTTCTCGGCCAAGCAGACCATGAGCGTCGCGCAGAGCCTCTACGAGAACGGCTTCATCACCTACATGCGAACGGACTCGCCGAGCCTGTCGCAGCAGGCCACGAACGCCGCGCGCACCCAGGCCGCCAAGCTCTACGGCGCCGAGACCGTCCCCGACAAGCCCCGCGTCTACACCGGCAAGAGCAAGAACGCGCAGGAGGCTCACGAGGCGATCCGGCCCTCCGGCGACGTCTTCCGCACCCCCTCGCAGCTCGAGGGCACCCTCCGCGGCAACGACTGGAAGCTCTACGACCTCATCTGGAAGCGCACCGTCGCCAGTCAGATGGCCGACGCCAAGGGCTCGACCGCATCCGTCGCCATCGCCGCCGGGCCGCTGACCCTGCCGGGCGCGGATGCACCGCAGACCGCCGAGTTCGCTGCGAGCGGCACCGTGATCACCTTCCGCGGCTTCCTCAGCGCCTACGAGGAGGGCCGCGACGAGGACCGTCATGGCTCGGCCGACGAGAAGGACGCCAAGCTGCCTCCGCTGACCGAGGGCCAGAAGCTGGTCGTCGCGGAGGTCGAGGCCAAGGGCCACGAGACGAGCCCGCCGCCGCGCTACACCGAGGCGAGCATCGTCAAGACGCTCGAGGAGCTGGGCATCGGGCGCCCCTCGACCTACGCCTCGATCATCTCGACCATCGTCGACCGCGGCTACGTGACCCCGCGCGGCACCGCGCTGGTGCCGAACTGGATCGCCTTCAGCGTCGTGCGCCTGCTCGAGGAGTTCTTCAACGACCTCGTCGAGTACAGCTTCACCGCCGAGATGGAGGACGACCTCGACCGCATCGCCGGCGGCGACGCCGACCGGGTGGACTGGCTCAAGGGCTTCTACTTCGGGCGCGAGGGTCACCAGGGCCTGCGCGGCGTGATCGACAACCTCGGCGAGATCGACGCGCGCGAGATCAACTCGATCCCGCTCGACGACGAGATCACCCTGCGCATCGGCAAGTACGGCCCCTACCTCGAGGTGGCCCCCGGCGCCGACCCGCACCAGACGGGCGACACCGCGCGCCGCATCAACATCCCGCAGGAGCTGGCTCCCGACGAGCTGACCGTCGCCAAGGCGCACGAGCTCGTCGAGGCCCCCGTGCAGACCGACCGCGTGATCGGCATCAATCCCGCCAGCGGCAAGCAGGTGCTCGCGAAGGACGGCCGCTTCGGCCCCTACGTGACCGAGGCGGCCCCCGAGCCCGAGGTGCAGGCGGACGCGGCGACCGGCGAGGTCGTCGAACCCGCCGTCGAGCCCGCGCCCAAGAAGAAGACGACGAAGAAGGCCGCCGCTCCCAAGGAGCGGACCGCCTCGCTCTTCAAGTCGATGGATCTCGCCTCGATCGACCTCGAGACGGCCCTCGCGCTGCTCGACCTGCCCCGCGTCGTCGGCACCGATCCCGAGAGCGGTGCCGAGATCACCGCGCAGAACGGCCGCTACGGCGCCTACCTCAAGAAGGGCACCGACACGCGCTCGCTCGACGGCGAGGACCAGATCTTCGAGATCGACCTCGCTGGCGCCCTCGAGAAGTTCGCCGCCCCCAAGTACGGCGGCCGCAGCGCCTCGAGCGCGCTCAAGGAGTTCGAGGCCGACCCCGTGAGCGGCAAGCCGATCAAGGTCAAGGACGGGCGCTTCGGCCCGTACGTGACCGATGGCACCACGAACGCCACGATCCCCAAGAGCGAGGACGTCGAGTCGGTCGACTTCGAGCGCGCCGTGCAGCTGCTCGCCGACAAGCGCGCGAAGGGACCGGCCAAGAAGCCCGCCGCGAAGAAGCCCGCCGCGCGCAAGCCGGCGGCCAAGAAGAAGGCGTGACGGCGGTGCACCCCGGCCTCTTCGTCACCCTCGAGGGCGGCGACGGGGCCGGCAAGTCGACCCAGTCGGCGCTGCTGACCGCCTGGCTCGAGGAGGTCGGCCGCACGGTCGTGCACTCCCGGGAGCCCGGCGGCACCGAGCTGGGGCTCGAGCTGCGGCAGATCATCCTGCACCGCCGCGGCTACATCGCCCCGCGCGCCGAGGCGCTGCTCTACGCCGCCGACCGCGCGCACAACATCGCCACGAAGGTGCGGCCCGCGATCGAGGCCGGCAGCGTCGTGATCCAGGACCGCTACCTCGACTCCTCCGTCGCCTACCAGGGCGCCGGCCGCGTGCTCGACGGCGCCGAGGTGCGCGAGCTCTCGCTCTGGGCGAGCGAAGGACTGCTGCCCGACCTCACCGTGCTGCTCGACCTCGACGTCGCCGTCGGCCGCGCCCGCCGCGAGTCGGACGAGCGCGCCTGGGACCGTCTCGAGGCCGAGGCGCAGGACTTCCACCAGCGGGTGCGCGACGCGTACCTGGCCCTGGCCGAGGCGGAGCCGGAGCGCTTCCTCGTGCTCGACGCGACCCTGTCGCCCGAGCAGCTCGCCGCGGCGATCCGCGACCGGGTGGAGCGGATGCTCGCCGCGCGCTGAGCGCATCCGCTCGAGTGCTCGTCGTCTCCGCCCGCGGTGCGGCGGCGTCAGAGGTCGCCGGTAGCCTGGGACCGTGGCGTTGTGGGATGAGCTGACCGGGCAGGACCAGGCGGTCGCGACCCTGCGCGCTGCGGCGGATGCGGCCTTGAGCGCCGACGGCGGCTCGGCCATGAGCCACGCCTGGCTGATCACGGGGCCTCCCGGCTCCGGCCGATCGAACCTCGCCTTCGCCTTCGCCTCGGCGCTGCTCGGCGCCGAGCGCGACCCGAACGTGCGGGATCAGGTGCGCGCCCGCAGCCATCCCGATCTCGAGGTGCTGACCACCTCCGGCGTGATCATCCCCATCGAGGCCGCCCGCAAGGCGGTCAAGCGCTCGTACTACGCGCCGTCCGTGTCGCCCTACCGCGTGATCGTCGTCGAGGACGCCGACCGCATGAGCGAGCACTCGTCGAACACCATGCTCAAGGCCATCGAGGAGCCGCCGGAGCGCACGGTCTGGATCCTCTGCGCGCCGAGCGAGGCCGACCTGCTGCCGACCATCCGCAGCCGCGCGCGCAGCCTGCGGCTCACCGTGCCGAGCGTCGCCGATGTCGCAGCCCTGCTCGTGCGCCGCGACGGCGTCGACCCCGCGCTCGCCGAGCGCGCGGCCCGCGAGGCGCAGAGCCACGTCGGCATGGCGCACCGGCTCGCCACGGATGCGGAGGCGCGCCGGCGCCGGGCGCACACGCTCGAGCTGGCCCTCGGCATCCGCTCGGTGAGCGACGCGATGACGACCGCGGCCGCCTACCACGACCTCGCGAACGAGGACGGCAAGGCGATGAACGAGGAGCGCGACGCCCGCGAACGGGCCGCCGCGCTGCGCTCGCTCGGCGTGGAGCCCGGCGGCACCGTGCCGCCGAAGCTGCGGGGCGCGCTGCGCGAGCTCGAGGACGAGCAGAAGCGCCGCTCGCGGCGCGGCCTGCGCGACGGCCTCGACCGCATCCTCGTCGACCTGCTCTCGCTCTACCGCGACGTGCTGTTGCGCCAGCTCGGCGCGCCCGTCGAGCTCGTCAACGAGGCGCTGGCGCAGCGGATCGACGACGTGGCGCAGGACACCGCTCCGGCGGCCACCCTCGCGGTGCTCGACGCGATCGCGGAGGCGCGGACCCGCATCGAGGCGAACGTCGCGCCGCTGCTCGCGCTCGAATCGATGCTCGTGACGGTCGCGATCGGGGCCCCTGCGCGCTGAGCGGGACTGCATCATTGCAGTGCGTGCAAGAATGGGGGCATGCACCCCGAGCCACTCGGCCTGCGCGAGCGCAAGCGCCGGGCCACCCGTCGAGCCATCCAGCTCGCCGCACTCCAGCTGGTCGACGAGCGCGGCGCCGACGCCGTGACCGTCGAGGACATCGCCGAGCGAGCCGACATCTCGCCGCGCACGTTCTTCAACTACTTCGGCACGAAGGAGGGGCCGATCATCGGCGATCTGCCGAGCCTGCCCGCCGAGGAGGTCGTCGCCGAGGTGCTCGATCCGGCCCGGGGCCCGCTCTGGGACGGTATTCGCGACCTGCTGATCGCCGCGACCGAGCAGAGCGTCTCCGACATCGAGCTCATGCAGCTGCGCCGCTCGGTGCTCGCGCGCTACCCGCAGTACTTCGCGCAGCGGATGGGGGCGATGCACGCCGTCGAGGACACCTTCGCCGGCCAGCTCGAGCAGCGCTTCCGCGCCGACGGGCTCGACGCCGAGGCGGCGCACTCGCGCGCCGCGCTCACGACGCTGCTCGCGCTCGGGGCCGTGCGGCACGCCTGGAAGGTCTGGGCGGAGCACGAGGGCGCCGAGCCGCTCGTCGAGCACATCACCGCCAGCTTCGCCGCAGCCCCCGCGATCGTGGTGCAGCAGCGGGCCTCCTGATCCGCTACGATGATCACTTGTGTCCCGCGCTCGCGCAGGCCACGCCGCCTTAGCTCAGTCGGCAGAGCATCTCACTCGTAATGAGAAGGTCGTGGGTTCGATTCCCACAGGCGGCTCCACCACGAAGTCCTCCGGTTACCGGACATGACGACGATCCCCGCATCGCTCAGGCGACCTGCCTAGCGTGGCTCGCATGACCCTGCGCACCGCCGACCGGCCGACCGTCTACATCCTCCACGAGAACCCGGAATGGCTGCCGCCGTTCACGCGCGCGCTCGACGAGGCGGGCGTGCCGTGGGTCGACTGGGAGCTCTCCTCGGGCTCCATCGACCTGACCCAGGCGCCGCCGGAGGGGATCTTCTGGTCGCGGCTCAGCGCATCCTCGCCGTCGCGCGGACACGCCCACGCCAAGGAGGTGGCCCGCTCGGTGCTGCGCTGGGTCGAGGCCGCCGGGCGTCGGGTCATCAACGGCAGCGGCGTCGTCGAGTTCGAGGTGAGCAAGGTCGCGCAGTATGTGGCGCTCGCCGCGGAGGGCTTCGACGTGCCGCGCACGGTCGCGGTCTTCGGCCGGGAGGAGCTCGTGGAGCGCGCGCAGACGCTGCCGGCGCCGTTCATCACCAAGCACAACCAGGGTGGCAAGGGCCTCGGCGTGCGCCGCTTCGACAGCCAGGAGGACTTCGCCGCCTATGCGACCGGCGACGACTTCGAGGAGCCGATCGACGGCGTCACGCTGCTGCAGGAGCACCTGGTCGCGGCCGAGCCCTTCGTGACCCGCGCCGAGTTCATCGGGGGCCGCTTCGTCTACGCCGTGCGCGTCGACACCTCGGGCGGCACCTTCGAGCTGTGCCCCGCGGAGGCGTGCGCGGTGCCGCCGGCGGGCTTCGCGCCCGCCGTCTGCGAGGTGCCCGGCGCGGAGGCCTCACAACCGATCGAGCTGCAGGCGCCCGCGCCGCTGTTCACGGAGCGCACGGAGATTACGGCCGCGCATCCGCTCATCGTGCGACTCGAGGCCTTCCTCGCGGCGCGGGGCATCGAGATCGCCGGCGTCGAGTTCTTCGAGACCGCCGACGGCCGCGTCGTGCCCTACGACATCAACACCAACACGAACTACAGCCCCGACGTGGAGGCCGCGAACGGCTACCGCGCCGCGAACGCGGTCAGCGCGCTGCTGGCGGGCGAGCTCGCGGAGCGGTACCTGGCCGCCGCGGTCTGACGCTCGGAGTACGCAGGCCGTCGACCCCGCCGAGGGGTCGGCGGCCTTTCGCATGCCTGCGATCGGTGCGCCGGACGGCGCGTCATCCGTCGTAGCGCGACGTCGCACTCGGCGCTCCGAGCACGCCGCACGGCGCTCTGCTACGGGGCGTGACCCCGTGCGACGCGTACCAGGTGACGGCCGCGGATCCGCTTCCTAGGGTCGGTGCTCACGCCCCGATCCGCGGGGCTCCACGACACCCCACAGCAGGAGCAGTCATGAGCGACCTCCCCACCTCCATCGAGCGAGGCGGCCCCGCGCGCCGCAAGCGCTGGCCCTTCATCGCCGGCGGCGGCGCCGTCGCGATCGTCGCCGCCACGGCCATCGGCTGGGCGGCCGTCGGCGCGAACGGCGGCGACGGGAGCGCCGCGGCCAGCGACGGCGAGCCCGTCTCGGGCGGCACGCTCGAGTTCGCCCTCATCGACTACCAGCGCAGCCCCGACCCGCAGTGGGGCACGAACTACGCCGAGTCGATCATCGGCAACAACATCGTCGACAAGCTGACCTGGCAGGACCCGGACACCGGCGAGATCACGCCCTGGCTCGCCGAGAGCTGGGAGGTGGACGACGAGCTCACCGAGTTCACGTTCCACCTGCGCGACGACGTGACCTTCAGCGACGGCTCGGCCTTCGACGCCGAGGCGGTCAAGGCCAACTTCGACCAGTACGTGCACGGCGACGACGCCCTCGGCATCCTGCCGAACGGCGCCCAGCTGCTGCGCGGCTACATCGAGACCGTCGTCGACGACGAGTTCACCGCCACCGTGCGCTTCGAGCAGCCGATCGCCAGCTTCCTGCAGGCGTCGTCGTTCACCGCGAACGCGCAGCCCGGCTTCCTGTCGCTGGCCACGCTGGAGAAGAGCGCCGAGGAGCGTACGGACCCGCAGAACGTGATCGGCACCGGCCCCTTCGTCTACGAGAGCTGGGACGAGCAGGTCTCGACGGTGCTCGTCAAGCGCGAGGGCTACGACTGGGCGCCCGAGGCGACCGGCCACGAGGGCGAGGCCTACCTCGACAGGATCGTCTTCAACGTGATCCCCGAGGCGAGCGTGCGCACCGGCGCCCTGCGCTCCGGCACGATCGACGCGACCCTCGACGTCGGCACGACGGATGAGGAGCCCCTGCGGGAAGCCGGCTTCGAGATCATCTCGCGCCAGGTCTCGGGCACCTCGATCTTCTTCAACTTCAACGGCTCGATCGCGCCGACGAACGACATCGCCGTGCGCAAGGCGATCCAGCTCGGCTGGGACCGCGAGGCCCTCGAGCAGACCGTGCTCACGGACTCGTACAGCGTCGCGACCTCCGTGCTCGCCGACACGGTGCCGGGCTACGTCGACCTGAGCGACGACGCGCTGCGCTACGACCCCGAGGCGGCCGAGGAGCTGCTCGACGAGGCGGGCTGGGTGCCCGGCGCCGACGGCATCCGCGAGAAGGACGGGCAGCGGCTGAGCGTGGAGCTGCTCGGCATCAGCAACCTGGTCGCCAACAAGCCCGCCTACGAGTCGGTGCAGCAGGACCTGCTCGAGATCGGCGTCGAGCTGAACCTCTCGGTCGTGCCGCTGGTCGACTACGCCGCGCAGGTCACCAGGGCCGCCACCGACTGGAACGTCGTCGCCGCGAACCGCTCGCGCAACGACTCGGCCGTGCTCAACCTGCAGTACAGCCCGCTGCTCGGCAACGGCAGCTCCCTCACCGACGAGTTCGAGGGCTACGACGACATCGTCGAGACCCTCGGCGCCCTCGAGACGACGCTCGACCCGGCCGAGCGCGCCGAGCTCGCCGAGGCCGCCCAGCGCCTGCTGGTCGAGGAGTACGCGCTCGTCAACCCGATCTACAACCCCTCGCAGGTCATCGCGCAGTCGTCGACGGTGCACGGCATCATCTTCGACGCGCAGGCCCGCAACCACTTCGTGGACACCTGGAAGAGCGAGTGACATGACGGAGCGATCCGGGCAGCTGCACATCAACGTCAACATCCTGAACGCCGGGGTGTTCGGGGGGTCCTGGCGATTCCCCGGCCACGACCCGCTCGGCGCCTACGATCTCGAGCACTACCTCGGCATCGCGCGCAAGGCGGAGCAGGCGAAGCTGGATGCCGTGTTCCTGGCCGACGGGCCGGTGGTGGAGGGCGACCTCGCGTACCGCCCCGGCAACGGCTTCGAGCCGAGCGTGCTGCTCGCCCGGATCGCCGCCGAGACGAGCCGCATCGGCCTCATCGGCACCTTCTCGTCGAGCTACAACGATGCCGACGAGCTGGCCGCGCGGCTCGGCGCGATCGACGCGCTGAGCGGCGGCCGACTCGGCTGGAACGTCGTGACCACCGCCGGCGCCCGCGCCGCGGCGAACTTCGGCCGCGGCGGCGAGCCCGACCACGGGGCCCGCTACCGGCGTGCCGCCGAGGTCACCGCCCGCGTGGTGAGCGGATGGGCGCACCACCACGGAGCGCCCGTCACCCCGCACTCGCCCCAGGGCCGCCCGGTCGTCGTGCAGGCCGGCGCCTCGAAGGACGGCGTCGGGCTCGCCGGCGAGCACGCGGAGGTGATCTTCACCGCGGCGCAGACGCTCGAGGAGGGCCTCGCCTTCCGCGCCGCGATCGACGCGAGCGCGGCCGGATTCGGCCGCCGCCCCGAGGAGATCGTGATCCTGCCGGGCGTCTCGACGGTGATCGCCCCGACCGAGGCGGAGGCCGCCGAGCGCCGGGCGCTGCTCGCCGACCTCGTGCCGGCTCCGTACGCGCTGGGCCGGCTCGGCGGCCAGCTCGGCATCGACCTGAGCACGGTGGACCTCGACGAGCGGGTGCCGCTCGACCTGCTGGGCCCGCTCGAGCACGCCAACGGCTCGCAGACCTTCTACACGCTCGTCGTCGGCATCGTGCGCCGCGAGCAGCCGACCTACCGCGAGCTGCTGCGCCACCTCGGCGGAGGAGCCGGGCACCGCATCGTGGTCGGCACGCCCGAGCAGGTCGCGGACGACCTCGAGCGCTGGTGGCGCTCGGGCGCGGCCGACGGCTTCAACGTCATGCCCGACGCCCTGCCGACCGGCTTCGACGACTTCGCCGACCAGGTCATCCCGATCCTGCAGCGCCGGGGCCTGTTCCGCACCGAGTACGAGGGCCGCACCCTGCGCGAGCTGCTCGACCTGCCCGCCCTCGACCGCGCGCGGCAGCAGCCGGCGCTCGCCGCAGCCTGGTGATCGGAGCCACGCCATGACCCTCATCGTCGAACTGCCCGCCGCCGCCGTCAGCGACGCCGCCAGCGCTCGCGCCGTGGCCGAGTCCGCGCTCGCCGCGGCGGGGGCCGCCGCCGAGCACGGCGTCGCGCTGCTGCTGCCCGAGCCCCCGCTGGACGGGGCTGCGCATCTCGATCCGAGCGTGCTCGCCGGGCTGCTCAGCGCATCCGCCACCGGCTCGCTCGTGCTCGAGGCCGACACCGGCCGGCACGCGCCCTACAACCTGGCTCGGCGCATCCAGTCGCTCGCCCGCATCCTGCCCGGCCGCATCGGCGTCCTGCTGCGCGCCGGCGGGCTCGATCCGGTCACGGCCGCGGCCGCCGGCCCGGAACGAGCGGATGCGGACGCAGCGCTCGTCGAGTACGCGACCGTGCTGCGCGCCCTGCAGCGCAGCTTCCCGCAGGAGGCGCTGCTCGGCGACCGCGAGGCCGGACTGCTGGCGGACTCCTCGAAGCTGGCGCCGGCCGCCCACCGCGGCGAGAGCTACGCCGTGGCGGGGGCGCTCAACGTGCCCCTCGACCCCGCACTGCGCGCCGCCGTGTTCGGGCCGGACCACGTGGACGGCCCCTTCGATCAGCGCATCGGCCGTGCCGCGGGGTCGCTGCGCCGGGTGCTCTGGGCGCCCGACCCGACCGCCGCCGATCGCGCGGGCATCGTGCTCGACGCCGCCCAGCGGGAGTCGCTGCCGCTCGTCACCACGACCGACGACGGCCTGCTCGTCGTCGGCGACGCCACGGCGCTGGCCGAGGCGCTCGAGCGCCATGCGCCCGATGGCGCGCTGCTGCGGCCGCTCGTGAGCGCCGGCCGCCTGGCCGTGGTGCTGCGCGAGCTGCTGCCCCTGCTGCCCCGGCGCGAGCCGCTGCGCCGCGCCGCCTGAACCCCTTCCGAACCGAACGACGCAGAGAGCCCCGACGCATGAGCGAGCACGACCTCGAGAACCACGCCTTCGGCTTCAGCACCGAGCAGGTGCACGCCGGCTACCAGTACGAGAAGGGCTTCGGCGCGCGCATCACACCGCTCTACCTCAGTGCCGGCTTCGTCTTCGACGACTTCGAGCACGCCAGGGCGCGCTTCGCCGGCGACGATCCCGGCTACGTCTACTCGCGCATCAACAACCCGACCAACGCCGTGGTCGAGGAGCGGCTCGCGACGCTGGAGGGCGGCGTGGGCGCCACCCTGACCAGCAGCGGACAGGCGGCCGCGACGGTGGGCCTGCTCGGTGTGCTCAAGGCGGGGGATCACGTGCTCAGCGCGCCGAGCATCTACGAGGGCACCCGGGCGCTGTTCCGCGGCAACTTCAGCCGGCTCGGCATCGAGGTCGAGTTCGTCGACGACCCGAACGACCTCGAGGAGTGGCGCCGCAAAGTGCGGCCGAGCACGCGGCTGTTCTTCGGCGAGGCGATCCCGAACCCCAAGAACGACCTCATCGACATCGCCGGCATCGCCGCGCTCGCGCACGAGCACGGCTCGCCGTTCGCGATCGACAGCACCATCCCGACGCCGTACCTGCTCAAGCCCATCGAGCTCGGCGCCGACATCGTCATCCACTCGACGAGCAAGTTCCTCGCCGGCCACGGCAACTCGATCGGCGGCGTCGTGGTCGACGCCGGGCGCTTCGACTGGGCCGCGCATCCGGATCGCTACCCGCACCTGCACGCGCCGATCGTGGGCGGTTCCGCGGAGACGTGGATCGACAAGTTCGGCGCCAAGGCGAACTTCGCCTTCACCCGCGCCGTCGTCGCCGGCCGCTTCGGTACGAGCCTGTCGCCGTTCAACGCCTTCCTCATCCAGCAGGGCCTCGAGACCCTGTCGCTGCGCATGGAGCGGCACGCCGCGAACGCCCTCGCGGTGGCGCGGTGGCTCGAGGCGCAGCCCGAGATCGCGAGCGTCGACTACACGGGCCTCGAATCGAACCCCTTCCACCGCCTCGCGCTGCAGTACCTGCCCCGCGGGCAGGGCTCGGTGTTCGCGGCGACGCTCAGCGGCGGTCAGGAGGCTGCGAAGGTCGTCTACGACGCGCTGACGGTCTTCAGCCGCATGACCCACATCGGCGACGTGCGCTCGATGGTGCTGCACCCGCCGACCACCACCCACTCGAAGCTGAGCGCCGAGGAGCGGAGGAAGGCGGGCATCCACGACGGCCTCCTGCGCTTCTCGGTCGGCATCGAGGACCTCGACGACCTGCTCGAGGACCTCTCCCGCGCCTTCCGCACGCTGCGCGGCGAGAACCCGCCGCCGCTGCGCCGGGCGGCCGACCGCGAGCTGACCGCGGCGGACGGGCTGTGAGCGCCACCGCGCCGACGCGCACGGTCACGGTCGCGGGCATCCGCGCGGCGATCGCGCCGGTGCTCGAGCGCCTGCGCGCCGAGGCGGGCCGCCGCGACGCCGAGCGCGAGCACGCCTTCGCCGAGGTGCGCGACCTCGCCGAGGCCGGCGTGCTGCTGCTGCGCGTGCCCGTCGAGGACGGGGGAGCGGGCGGCAGCGTGCGCGACCTCGCCGAGCTGGTCATCGACATCGCGAGCGCCGATTCGAACGTGGCCCAGGCGATCCGCTCGGGATTCCTCACCGTCGAGAGCCTCGTGACGGGCTCGCCCCGCGGCGGCGACCGCGAGCGCGTGCTGGCCCGGGTGCTCGCCCGCGACCACTTCGCCGGCACCGCCAACGAGGTGGGCGGCAAGCCCGGCAACGTGTCGACGCGGCTGCACGACGACGGCGACGGACTGCGGGTGACGGGCTCGAAGTCCTACAGCACCGGCGGCCTGCACGCCCAGTGGTTCTCGGGCACCGCGCTCGACGACGAGGGCCGCATCGTCGGCTTCACCGTGCCGACCGATCGCGAGGGCGTCACGCTGCTCGACGACTTCGACGCCGTGGGCCAACGGCTCAGCGCGAGCGGCACGACCCTGCTCGACGGCGTGCGCGTCGACCCCGACGAGCTCGGCGCGCCGAACGCGCCCAAGCACCACCCGCACGTATCGCTCGCGCATCTCGTGCTCGCGGCCACGCTCGCGGGCATCGCCGAGGCCGCGCGCGACGACGCGGTGCGGGTTGCGCGCGAGGTCGCCCGGCCCATCAAGCACTCCTCGGCCGAGCGCAGCATCGACGACCCCTACACGCGCCTCACCACCGGCCGCATCGCGACCGCGGCCTTCACCGCACGGGCGCAGGTCGTGGCGGCCGCCGAGCGGCTCGACGCCCACTGGGCCAGGGTGGCGGACGGCGCAGCGGATGAGCGGGGCGCGATCGACGCGGTCGTCGCCGTCGCGTCGGCGTACGTCGGCGCGGGCGAGCAGGCGCTCGCCGCGGCGGAGGCGCTCTTCGACGTGGGCGGCGGCACGCTCGTGCAGCGCCAGCACCACCTCGACCGGCACTGGCGCAACGCTCGCACCGTGGCGAACCACAACCCGCGCGGCTGGAAGACGGCGGCGATCGGCGGCTGGCTGCTGGCCGACGAGGCTCCGCCCGCCAACGGCCTGTTCTGAACCCCCTTCCCCTCGAAAGCGAATCTCATGAACGACAGCATCCCCGCGCTCGAGCAGCGCTCCCTCGGCCGCAGCGGCGTGCCCGTGAGCGCGCTCACCCTCGGCGCCATGAACTTCGGCAACGCCACCGAGCGCTCCGAGTCGATCCGCATCATCCACGCCGCCCTCGACGCGGGCATCACCGTCGTCGACACGGCCGACGCCTACGACCAGGGCCTCAACGAGGAGATCGTGGGGGAGGCCCTGCGCGGCCGCCGCGACGACATCGTGCTGGCCACGAAATTCCACGGGCGCACCGGTGAGGGCCCGCTCAACGGCGGCAACTCGCGCCGTTGGATCGCGCGAGCCATCGACGACAGCCTGCGCCGGCTCGGCACCGACCACGTCGACCTCTACCAGGCGCACCGGCCGGACCCCGCCGTCGACCTGCTCGAGACCCTCGGTGCGCTCGACGACCTCATCCACCAGGGCAAGATCCGCTACTACGGCACGAGCACCTTCAGCGCCCAGCAGATCGTCGAGGCGCAGCTGCTCGCCCGGCAGCACGGCCTCATCCCGCCGCTCACGGAGCAGGTGCCCTACTCGGCGCTGATCCGTCTCGTCGAGCGCACGACGCTGCCGATCGCCGAGGAGTACGGCCTCGGCGTGCTCACCTTCGGGCCCCTCGCCGCAGGCTGGCTGAGCGGCGGCTACCGGGCGGGCGCCGAGCAACCGATCACGGCCCGCCCCGGTCGCGCCTGGCCCGGACGCTTCGACGTGAGCGACCCGCGCAACGCCGCCAAGCTCGCCGCCGCCGAGCGGCTCGGCCAGCTGGCCGACGAGGCCGGCATCACCGTGCCCGGGCTCGCCCTCGCCTTCGCGCTGCGCCACCCCGGCGTCTCCTCGGTGATCGTCGGGCCGCGCACGCAGCAGCACCTCGAGGCCTACCTCGCGAACAGCGCGATCGTGCTGGGCGACGACCTGCTCGACGAGATCGACTTGGCGATCGCGCCGGGCACGAGCTTCCTCGAACGCGACAACGGGCGCGTCGCCCCCGAGCTCACGACCGCGCGCCTGCGCCGCTGAACCATCCCCCTCCGCTCGACCCATCGAAAGGCGATCATGACCGACCTCCGACCCGGCTACTACCGACCCAGCGACGAGCGCCACGAAGCGCTGCACTGGCGCCGAGCCGGCCGCAGCGGCCTGCAGCTGCCCGAGTTCTCATTCGGCCTCTGGCAGAAGTTCGGCGACCGCAACGACTACGAGACCCAGCGCGAGATCCTGCTCGCGGCGTTCGACGCGGGCATCACCCACTTCGACATCGCCAACCGCTACGGCCCGCCCTTCCGCGCCGCCGAGAAGCTGTTCGGCCGCCTGCTGCGCGAGGACCTCGGCGCGTGGCGCGAGGAGCTGGTCGTCTCGACCAAGGCCGGCAACCCGATCGGGCCGAGCCCGTACCTGCGCGGCGGCAGCCGCAAGAACCTGCTCGAGAGCCTCGACCTGAGCCTGCGCGACCTCGGCACCGATCACGTGGACGTGTTCTACTCGCACAGCCCCGACCTCGCCACCCCGCTCGAGGAGACCGTCGGCGCGCTGGTCAGCGCCGTGCAGCAGGGCAAGGCCCTCTACGTGGGCATCTCGAACTACCCGGTCGAGCGCGCCCACGAGGCCGCCGTGCTGCTGCGCGAGGCCGGCGTGCCGCTCGTGCTGCACCAGCCGCGCTACTCGATCTACGACCGCCGCATCGAGCAGCAGGGCATCCTCGAGCAGTCCGCCGAGGACGGCGTCGGCCTGATCACCTACTCGCCGCTCGCGCAGGGGCTGCTGACCGACAAGTACCTGCAGGGCGTGCCCTCCGGCGCGCGCGCCGAGCGCAGCGACTTCCTCTCGCCCGACGACCTCACCGAGGAGTACCGCACCCGCACCGCGCGGCTCGACGAGCTCGCACGCTCGCGCGGGCAGTCGCTGGCGCAGCTCGCGCCGCAGTGGGTGCTGCGCCGCCCCGAGGTGACCACGGCGCTCATCGGCGCCAGCTCGGTCGCCCAGCTGCAGCACAACCTGCAGGCACCGAGCTTCGCCCCGCTCACCGACGGCGAGCTCTCGGTGATCGAGGAGTTCGGCGTGCACGGCACGGGGTTGCGGCTGTGACGAGCGGCGCGCTCTCCGGCAAGCGGCTCGGATTCCTGCTGCACCTCGACGGCGACCAGGAGCCCGCGGTCGCCTACCGGCAGGCCATCGAGCTGTTCCAGTGGGCCGAGCAGCTCGGTTACGACTCCGGCTGGGTCATCCAGCGGCACTTCGGCCAGGGGCGCGAGCACGTCTCGGCGCCGCTCGTGCTGCTGGCGGCCATCGCCGAGCGCACCAGCCGCATCCGCCTCGGCACCGGCGTGCTGGTGCTGCCGCTCGAGGACCCGATCGCGGTCGCCGAGCAGGCGGCCACGCTCGACCACCTCAGCGGCGGCCGGCTCGAGCTCGGCGTCGGCTCCGGCCCCTTCCCCGGAGCCTGGGAGGCCTTCGGCCGCGACCTCGGGCGACGGCACGAGGCTTGGGACGCCTCGGTCGCGCGCCTGCACTCCGTGCTCGCCGGCGACGCCGTCAACAGCCTCGGCGAGACCCTGCATCCGAGCGGATCGGGGGTGCGCGGCCGGCTCTGGCAGGCCACGTCGAGCGCGCCCGCCGTCGCGCACGACCAGGCGGCCGCCGCCGGCGCCGCCGGTGACGGCCTGCAGCTCTCCCGCGCCACCGACTGGAACCGGCAGCAGAGCCCCGAGGCGCAGGCCGCGCTCGTCGCCGCCTACGAGGCCGCGCTGCCCGAGGGCGTCGCGCCGCGGGTGCTCGTGTCGCGGGCCGTCTACCCGGACCGCGACCGCGCATCCGCTCTCGCCAAGCTCGTCGACGGCGCCCGGCGCTGGCAGAGCTGGCTGGCCGACCTCGGCCGGCCCGGCGTCGCCGACGTGAGCCCCGACGAGTACCTCGAGCGCGACCACACCCGCTTCGGCTCCGCCGAGGAGATCGCGTCGAGCCTGGCCGCCGACCCGGGTGTCGCCGCGGCGACCGAGCTGCTCGTCAGCTTCCCGCCCGCCGTGCCCGAGCTCGCCGAGCACCGCCGGCTGCTCGAGGCCGTCGCCACCGACCTCGCACCCCGACTCGGCTGGGAGGCCGCGCGATGAGCTTCCACATCAACATGTCGCTCATGCACCCCGGGCAGGTGCGCACCGCCTGGCGGCTGCCCGAGCGCGATCCGCTCGCCTGGATCGACGTGGAGCGCTACCGCCGCCTCGCGCGCATCGCCGAGCGGGCGCGCATCCACGCCGTCTTCCTCGGCGACTCCCCGGGCCTCGGCACCGGCATCGCGAGCCACCCCGAGGCGGGCCTCGAGCCCACCGTGCTGTTCTCGACGCTGCTCGCCGGCACCGAGGGCCTCGGCGCCATCGCCACCGCGAGCAGCACCTACAACGAGCCGTACAACATCGCCCGGCGCTTCCTCGCCCTCGATCACGTGACCGGCGGCCGCGCCGCGTTCAACGTCGTGACGACCTTCGCGCCCGCCGCCGCGGCGGCCTTCGGGTTCGACGGCAACCCGACGACCGCCGACCGCTACCGGCGCGCCGACGAGTTCCTGCGCGTGGTGCTCGGGCTCTGGGACGGCTGGGACGACGGCGCCATCGTCGGCGACCGCGAGCGCGGCGTCTTCGCGGACCTCGAGCGGATCCACCACGTCGCCCACACGGGCGAGGCCCTGCGGGTGCGCGGCGCGCTCTCCGTGCCGCCGTCGCCGCAGCGGCGGCCGGTCCTGGTGCAGGCCGGCGGCTCGCCCGGCGGCCTCGCGATCGGCGCGCGCTGGGCGGACGTGATCTTCACCGCCGGCCAGGACCTGCGGGAGGCGGCCGACTTCCGCCGCGACACGAAGGAGCGCGCCGCGGCCTACGGGCGCGACCCCTCGCAGATCGTCACCTCGCTCGGCGTGGTCGTGGTGGTCGAGTCGACTGAGCGCGAGGCCCGCGCGCGGCAGGAAGCCCTGGTCGAATCGATCGACCTTCCCGCGGCCGTGCTCGGCGTCGCCGAGCAGCTCGGCCTCGAGCCCGACCGCATCGACGCGGACACGCTGCTCACGCCCGAGCTGCTCGCGAGCGCGACCCGGCCGCCGGCATCGGCCGGCTTCCACCGCTCGACCGTCGGCCTCGTCACCTCGAGCCGCGTCACGGTTCGCGAGCTGATCGCCCGCTCCGGCGGCGGAGGCGGCCACCGGGTGATCGCGGGCACGCCTGAGTCGATCGCCGACGACCTGCAGCGCTGGCACGCCGCCGGCGCCGCCGACGGCTTCACGGTCATGCCCGCCGACACCGGGGTCGACTTCGAGCACTTCGCCGAGCAGGTGGTGCCCGTGCTGCAGGAGCGCCGCGCCTTCCAGCGCGAGTACCGCGGCGCCACCCTGCGCGAGAACCTCGGCCTCGACGCGCTCGTGCCCGGCGCGGACCGGTTCCGCGCGGCGCAGCCGGAGCTCGCGCCCGCGCTATGAGACGCCAGGTTGCGCCGTGCGACGAGCCGCGACCCGGCGGCCTTCGCGCCGCACGGCAGCGCGCCTAGCGTCGCAGCACGGCATCCGACCGACGACCCCTCAGGAGGCGAACCCCGATGCTCCGCTACCTCGCGCTCAAGGTGGGCCGCGCGCTGTTCGTCGTGTGGGCGGCGTTCACCGTCACCTTCGTGCTGCTCTTCGTGCTGCCGGCCGACCCGGTCGATCTGCTCTTCGACCCCGCCGAGCTCAACACCATCCCCGAGCACGTGCGCGAGCAGGTCGCCGCCAGCTACGGCTTCGATCAGCCCGTCATCGTCCAGTACCTCGACCGGCTCGGCCACGCCGCCGTCGGCGACTTCGGCACCTCCGCCCAGTCCGGCCGCGACGTCGTCCAGGCGATCGGAGCGGTGCTGCCGAGCAGCCTGCTGCTGGCGGTCGGCTCGCTGCTGCTGGCGATCGTCGCCGCCTTCGGCATCGCGCTCGCCGCGACCGTCACCCGGCTGCGCTGGCTGCGCGACCTACTCGAGGCGCTGCCGACCGCATCCGTCTCGGTGCCGGTGTTCATGGTCGGCATCCTGCTGCTGCAGCTGTTCTCGTTCCAGCTCGGCTGGTTCCCCTCCTTCGGCGACTCCGGGCCGCTCAGCATCGTGCTGCCGCTCGTCGCGCTCGCCATCCCCGTCTCGGGTCCGATCGCGCAGTTGCTCGTGCGCAGCTTCGCCGACGAGTTCGGCTCCGGCTACGTCACGACCAGTTGGGCGAAGGGCGCCACGCGCAGCCGCATCATCGTCGGCGACGTGCTGCGCAACGCCAGCCTGCCGGCGCTCACCATCGCGGGCGTCACCTTCGGCAACCTCATCGCCGGCGCCGTCATCACCGAGACGGTCTTCGCCCGGGCCGGCATCGGCCGGCTCACCCAGAACGCGATCAGCACGCTCGACATCCCGCTCGTGCAGGGCATCGTCGTCTTCGTCGCGGCGAGCTTCGCGGTGATCAATCTCGCGGTCGATCTCGTCTACCCGCTGCTCGACCCGCGGCTGCGGGCCAGCATCCAGCGCCCCGTCGCGCGCCAGCCCCGAGGAGCCCTCGCATGAGCATCGCACTCGACTCCGCCCCCTCCGCGCTCGGCGAGGCGCTGCGCTCGGCCGGACACGGCCTGCTCGGCGTGCTGCGCCAGCCGGTGCTGCTGCTCGCCTGGATCGTCGTGGTCGTCGCCCTCGGCTGGGCCGTCGCGCCCGGGTTCTTCACGAGCGTGAGCCCCTACGAGGGCGACCCGGCCCAGAGCTTCGCGCCGCCGAGCGCCGAGCACCTGTTCGGCACCGACCGCCTGGGTCGCGACCTCTTCTCGCGCTCGATCCACGGCGCCGGCACCACGCTGTCGGCCACCCTGCTCGCGGTGCTGCTGGCGCTCGGCGTCGGCACGGTCGTCGGCCTCGTGGCCGGCGCGGTCGGCGGCGTGGCCGACACCATCATCATGCGCGTCGTCGACGTGCTGCTGTCGATCCCCAGCCTGCTGCTCGCCATGGTCATCGTCGCCGTGCTCGGCTACTCGACTGACAACATCGCGCTCGCCGTCGGCATCTCGTCGATCGCCGCCTTCGCCCGGGTCATGCGCTCCGAGGTGATCGGCGTCATCCGCACCGACTACGTCAAGGCCGCCCGCGGCTCGGGCACCCGCGGCGCAGCCGTCGTGCTGCGCCACGTCGTGCCGAACGCCCTCGGGCCCGTGCTCGCCCTCGCCGCCCTCGAGGTGGGCTCCGCGATCCTCGCCGTCGCCTCGCTCGGCTTCCTCGGCTACGGCGCCCCGCCGCCCGAGCCGGAGTGGGGCCTGCTCGTCGCCGAGGGCCGCGACTTCCTGGCCACCCACCCGTGGATCTCGATCCTGCCCGGCATCGCCCTGGCCCTCGTCGTCATCGCCACCCACCGCATCAGCACCTCGTTCCGGAAGGACCACCGCCGATGAGCATCACCGAGACCCGTACGGAACGAGCGGATGCGCAGGAGCAGCGGGCCCCGCTGCTGCAGCTCGACGACCTGGTCGTCGAGTACCGCGGCAGCGGCCGCCGCGCCGGCCACCGCGCCGTCGACGGCGTGAGCCTGTCGGTGGCCCCGGGCGAGTTCGTCGCCCTGGTCGGCGAGTCCGGCTCCGGCAAGTCGACGCTCGTGCAGGGCGCGCTGGGCCTGCTGCCCGCGGCGGCTCGCATCGAGCGCGGCGCCATCGCCTACTCCGGCGTCGACGTCACGCGCTGGTCGGAGACCCGGCTCTCGCGCATCCGCGGCAGCTACGTGGGCTTCATCCCGCAGGACCCGGGCACCTCGCTCAACCCCACCAAGCGCATCGGCCGCCAGGTGATCGAGGCGGTGCGCTTCACGGAGCGCAGCCGCCGCAGCGCCGCCGAGCACCGCGAGGCCGCCCACGTGGCGCTGCGCGAGGCCGGCCTCGAGAGCACGGAGCGCCTCTTCGAGCAGTTCCCGCACGAGCTCAGCGGCGGCATGAAGCAGCGCGTGCTCATCGCCATCGCGCTCGCCGGCCAGCCGCGCATCATCATCGCCGACGAGCCGACGAGCGCGCTCGACGTCACCGTGCAGCGCCGCATCCTCGACCACCTGCAGGGCCTGCGCGAGCGCCTGGGCATCGGCGTGCTGCTCGTCACCCACGACCTCGGCGTCGCGCTCGACCGCGCCGACCGCGTGCTCGTCATGCAGCAGGGCGAGCTCGTCGAGCAGGGCTCGGTCGACGCCGTGCTGCGCGACCCGCGGCATGAGTACACGCGCCGCCTGCTCGAGGCCGCGCCGGCCAGCCACGCGGGCCGTCTCGAGCCGGTCGGCCCCCGGCTGCCCGTCGACGGCGTCGCCCTGCGAGCGGATGCGCTGAGCAAGCGCTACGCCCTGCGCGGCGGCGGCGAGGTGGTCGCCCTCGACGGCGCCGGCCTCGAGCTGCGCGCCGGCACGACGCACGCGATCGTGGGGGAGTCGGGCGCCGGCAAGTCGACGCTCGCCGCGATCCTCGCCGGCTTCGGCACCCCCGACACGGGCAGCGTGCACGTGGGCGGGCGCGAGACCACGCAGCTGCGCCGCGGCGCGCTGCGCGAGCTGCGCCGCGAGCTGCAGTTCGTCTTCCAGAACCCGTACACCTCGCTGGACCCCCGTTGGACGGTGGAGCGCATCGTCGCCGAGCCGCTGCGCGCCTTCGGCCTCGTGCAGGGCAGGGCCGCGCAGCGCGCGCGCGTGCTCGAGCTGCTCGACGCCGTGGCCCTCGACGCCGCGCACCTGCGCCGCACGCCCTCCGAGCTGAGCGGGGGCCAGCGCCAGCGCGTCGCCATCGCCCGCGCGCTCGCGCTGCGGCCGAAGGTGCTCGTGCTCGACGAGGCGGTCAGCGCCCTCGACGTGTCGGTGCAGGCGCAGATCCTCAAGCTGCTCGTCGACCTGCAGGCCGAGCTCGGCCTCAGCTACGTCTTCGTCACGCACGACCTCGGCGTCGTGCGCCTCATCGCCGACGACGTCACCGTCATGCGCGGCGGTCGCATCGTGGAGAGCGGACCCGCCGAGCAGGTGCTCGAGGCCCCCCGCGACGCGTACACCCGCGTACTGCTCGACGCGGTGCCCGGCACCCGTCTCGCCTCGATGACGGAGGCTCGCGCATGAGCCGCCCGCCGCTGCTCGCCGCCTCGGAGGCGCTCGAGCGCGCCCTCGCCGCGCGGGAGCCCGACGCGCTCGCCGCGCTGGAGTCCGCATCCGATCGCCTCGGGGCGCTCGTGCTGGGCGCCCGGCCCGGCGCCTCCGTCGTCGACCCGGTCGCGCTCGGCATCGCGCTGACCGCGCAGGTGCCGGGCCTCGCCGTCGTGGCCGGCAACGCCGACTCGTTCGGCGGCTCCGGCACCGACGCCCCCTACAACGCCGCTCGTCGACTCCTGAGCCTCGATCACCTCTCGCTCGGTCGCGGCGGGGCGCTCTTCGCCGGCACGGGCGAGCCGCTCCCGCGCACCCTGGAGCGCATCCGGGTGATCCGCGAGCTCTGGAACAGCTGGCCGCGCGAGTCGCTCGTCGCCGACGTCGCGCGCGGCGTCTTCGCCGAGACCGACGGCATCCGCCGGATCGAGCACACGGGCGAGCACTTCAGCGTGCTCGGCTCGCTGAACTCGCCGACGAGCCTGCAGGGCGAGCCCGTCTCGATCCTGCGGGTCGGCAGCGCCGAGGCGCTCGTCGCGGCGGAGGACCTCGTCGACCTCGTCGTGCTCGACGACCCGTCGCTCCGCTCGGAGCGCGCCATCGAGCTCGTTCCCGTCGACTCGGCCGCGGAGCTCGCCGTCGCGGTGGCCGGGCTCGCAGCGGCCCCGAGCGGCACCCTCCGCGCCCGCCTCGGCCTGCCCGAGCGCACCCTCGACCTCAGCGACCGCCCACTCGCCTTCGGAGCAGCCCGTGCCTGAGCACCTCACCCTCAACGTCAACCTGCAGGGCTTCGGCCAGCGGCCCGCCGCCTGGCAGCTCGGCGACCGCGGCGGCGATGCGCTGCTCGGCCACGAGCACTGGATCGCCTCGGCGAAGGCGGCCGAGCGCGGCCTGCTCGACGCGATCTTCTTCGCCGACCAGCCCGCCGCCGGCAACCCCAACCCGCGACCCGGCAGCCAGCTGGAGCCCATCGCGCTGGCCGCGCTGCTGACCGGCGCGACCGAGCACGTCGGCGTGATCGCCTCGGCGTCGAGCACGTACAACGATCCCGTCGAGCTCGCGGAGCGCCTGCTCGGCACCGACGTCGTGACGGGCGGCCGGCTGGGCTGGAACATCGTGACCACCTACAACCCGAACGTCTCGGGCAACTTCGGCGTCGCCAGCAACCCCGATCGCGCCACGCGCTACCGCATCGCCGCCGACTTCGTCGCCGCGGTGCGCACCGTCTGGCAGGCCGCCGCCGACGACGGACGCTACGAGCACGAGGGCGAGTTCTTCCGCATCGCCGGCACCACCCCGGTGCGCAGCTCCGCGCAGGGGCACCCCGTGCTGTTCCAGGCGGGCGGCAGCGGCCCCGGTCGGGACCTCGCCGCGCGGGTGGCCGACGGCGTCTTCACCGTCGAGCTCACGCTGCCGAAGGCGATCCGGAACCGCCGCGAGCTGCAGGCGGCGGCCGCCGCGCTCGGCCGTCCCGGGCTGCCGAAGGTGACCCCGGGCCTCTCGCTCGTGATCGGCAGCACCGAGGAGGAGGCGCGCGCCCGCTTCGACGACCTCGAGTCTCGGGTTCCCGACGACTACGCCCTCGGCGCGCTGAGCAACGTCATCGGGCACGACGCCCGCACGCTGCCGCTCGACGAGCCGATCCCGACCGAGATCCTCGACGCCCCGTGGGACCCGGATGCGCACGCCACCTCCGCGGGCTACCGCCTCACCTTCCAGGACTGGATCCAGGAGCGCCGGCGCAGCACCGTGCGCGAGATCGTGCGCGACTTCGGCGGCTACGGCGCCCGCATCATCATCGGCACCCCCGAGCGCATCGCCGACGACATCGAGCGCTGGTTCCGCGCCGGCGCAGCCGACGGCTTCAACCTCATGCTCGACGCCTTCCCCGAGGGCCTCGAGCTCTTCGCCGACCATGTGGCGCCGCTGCTGCAGGCCAAAGGCATCCACAAGCGCGAGTACGGCACCACCACGCTGCGCGACGCGATCGGCGCCGGCCCCGTGCGCGGGCGGGCGCTGCGCGCCGGCTGAAGGGGCTGCGGGTCGGCTCGACCTTCGCGCGCGGTGCGCCGACGTCGCTGCGAACGTGCGGATGCGCGGGCCCAGGTCCGCGCATCCGCTCGCGCGACTCAGCCTCGGAACGACGAATCAGCAGCGCGAACCCCACTGACTCGTCGCATCGCTGATGAGTCCTTGCCAGAGACCCGTCGGCCCCGGACCAGACCGCGCCCGCAACGGTCGCGGCCGCCCGGCCCGCCGCCCCCCCCGCCGGGGCCGACCCCGGCCGCCCCCCCCCCCCCCGGGCGGCCCCCCCCCCGCCCCCGCGGGGGGGCCCGCCCCCCCCCCCCCCCCCCCCCCCCCCCCCCCCCCCCCCCCCCCCCCCCCCCCCCCCGACCTGCCCGCAGCCGACCCGGCCGTGGACTACCGCGGCAGCAGCGCCCGCAGCTGGGCGGCCCGCAGCTCGGTGTCCTGGGCCTGCACGAGCAGGAAGAGCGCGTTGCGGGCATGCTGCTGCGCCGTGTCGCGGCGATCGATGCCGCGGCCGGCGCGCGCGACGACGAGTCCGCGGGCGAGCAGGTTGAGGGTCTCGAGCGCCTCGGCGCGCAGCGCGTGCCGCTCGGCGTCGAGCGAGGCGTCGATCGCGCCGAGCGCCTCCTGCGCTGCGGCCTGCTCTGCGAGCGCGTAGGCCCGGGCGCGCTGCGCCGCGACCTCCGGACGCCAGGCGTGCGCGAGCTCGACGCTCTCGGCCTCGTCCGCGAGCTCGTCGAGCACGCGCTGCGCGAGCCCGAACACGTGCGCCTTGGCGTCGAGGGCGCCGCGGCGCTGCTCGCGCCGCCACGCGTCCAGCGGGATGCGCTCGATGACGAGGCCGTCGTCCACGACGACCCCGTCGAGCGGGAGGCGGGCCGTGCGGCTTCCGCCGACGGCGCCGAGCTCCAGGGG
>JASCOA010000026.1 GCA_029959365.1 Microbacteriaceae bacterium PS02343
CCCTCGCGGGGGGGGCGGGGGGGCGGGGCGGGCCGCGGGCGCCCGGGCCCCCCCCCCCCCCCCCCCCCCCGCCCCGCTCGGCTCACTCGAGCGCGAAGAGCGTGTACGAGTCGGCGTTCGCCGCGTTGATGACGATGCAGTCGATCGACTGCTTCTCGTCCTCGCCCGTCTCACCGTCGGTGATGTAGGCGTGCGCCTGCTGCACCGCGAGCTGCGAGATCAGCACCGCCGGCTGCAGGCCGGTGGCGACGAGCTTGCCCGCCTTGATCGCCTCGACCGCGTCGGGGCTGCCGTCGAAACCGGCGATCTTGATCTGGTCGAGCAGGCCCGCGGCCTCGACCGCCGCGACCGCGCCGAGCGCCATCGTGTCGTTGCCCGCGATGATGCCCTGCACGTCGGGGTTGCGCTGCAGCAGCGTCTCCACCTTCGTGAAGGCCTCGTCCTGGCTCCAGTTCGCCGTCTCCTGCGCCACGCTCACGAGCTCGGGGTACTGCGAGATCACGCTCGCGTAGGCCTCCGAGCGCACCCCCGCGTTCGTGTCCGACTCCTTGCCGGTCAGCTCGATGTAGTTGCCGCCCTCGGGCAGCGCCGCCACGAACTCCTCGGCCACGGCCGCCGCGCCCTGGGCGTTGTTGGCCACGATCTGGCTCTTGGCGATGCCGGTCTCGTTGATCTCGCGGTCGATGAGGAACACCGGGATACCGGCGTCCTCCGCCTTCTGGATCGGACCGATCGAGGCGTCCGCCCCGGCGTTGTCGAGGATGATCGCGACGGCGCCCTGGCTGATCGCCGCGTCGATCAGCTCGCTCTGCTTGTTCGGGTCGTCGTCGTGCGAGGCGACGTTGGTCTCGTAACCGAGCTCCTCCGCCTCGGCCTGGGCCGCATCGGCCTCGGCCTTGAAGAACGGGTTCTCCTGGGCGGGGGTGATGATCGAGATCAGGCCGCCGGCCTCACCGCCGCCCCCTCCGCCGTCGGTACCGCCCGTGTCGCCGCCGCCGGTGGAGCAGCCGACGAGCGCGAAGGCGCTGATCGCCGCGGTCGCCGCCGCGAGCATGATCTTGCGTCGCATCATGTGTCCGGAACCTTTCATCTCTCTTGGTGCTGGCCGACGCCGTTGCCGGTCAGTGCTCCCGCCCGGGCGCATCGCCCGGGCCGGAATCCTTCGCCCCGGCGCCGACGGGTGCCGGCGTGCGGGGCGGGGTCTTGGAGGCCGCGGCGAGCGCCGCGTTCTTGTTGCGCGTGATCTTCTGCTGCGCCTGGTCGAGCATCACCGCGAGCACGATGACCGCGCCCTTGATGGCGATCTGCCAGAAGGTGGAGACGCCGACGATGACGAGACCGTCGCTGAGGAACCCGATCACGAAGGCGCCGAGCAGCACGCCGCGCACGTTGCCGCGGCCGCCCGTGAGCGCGGCGCCGCCGATGACGACGGCGGCGATCGCGTTGAGCTCGAAGGTCTCGCCCGTCTGCGGGGCCGCCGCGGTCAGCTCGGAGGAGATGATGAGGCCCGCGGTGGCGGCGCAGAGGCCGCTGATCACGTAGACGCTCATCTTCACGCGCTTGGTCGGCACGCCCGCGAGCTCCGCGGCGCGCTCGTTGCCGCCCGTGGCGTAGACCCAGCGACCGTAGGGCGTCTTGCGCAGCACGATCAGGGCGATGACCGCGAACACGACCATGATCCAGATCGCCATCGGGATGCCGAGCAGCCGTCCGCCGCCGATGAGGTTGAAGCCCGTGTTGCCGAGCGCCTCCTCGCCCTGCAGGCGCGGGTAGGTGGAGCCGTTCGAGATCAGCAGCGCCGCTCCCCTGGCGATGTAGAGCATGCCGAGGGTGGCGATGAAGGGCGCGACGTTGAACCGCGTCACGAGGATGCCGTTGACGAGGCCCACGAGCGTGCCCACCAGCAGCGAGCAGAGCACGACGACCCAGACCGCGGGGTAGAGCACCACGTCGAGCGAGTCGATGCGCAGGCCCTGCAGCAGCACGCCCGCGACCACGCCGGAGAGGCCGACGGTCGAGCCGACGGAGAGGTCGATGCCGCCCTTGAGGATGACGAAGAGCATGCCGAGCGCGAGGATCGCGTTCATGGCCACGTGCCGCGTCATCGTGATGAGGTTCGGGATCGTGAGGTACGCATCCGACAGCAGCGCGAAGATGATGATGAGCACGATGAGCGCGATGAACGCGCGCCCCTCGAGCAGGATGGCGGCGATGTCGAGCTTGCGGCCCGGCGCGGTGGAGGTGCTGGTCATCATCGTCCTGCCTCGTCGTCGTGATGGTCGTTCTGGGATTCACCGCTGGCGACCATGACGTCGTCGCGGTCGGCCGTCCTGGGGTCGAACTCGCGCACGATGCGCCCCTTCGACAGCACGACGATGCGGTTGGCGGCCCCGAGGGCCTCGCCGATCTCGCTCGTCGCGAAGAGCACCCCGAGCCCTCGGCGGGCTTCGCGCGCCATGAGCGCGAAGATCTCGGCCTTGGCGCCCACGTCGATGCCGCGGGTGGGCTCGTCGAGCAGCAGCGCATCCGGCTGCGTCATCAGCACCTTGCCGATCACGACCTTCTGCTGGTTGCCGCCGCTCAGGGAGGTGATGGATGCGGTGGGCCCGGCGGTCTTGACCCGCACGTCGCGCACGCCCGCCTCCACCGCGTCGCGCTCGGGGCCGCGTCGCAGGAAGCCCCCGCGCACGAAGTCGAGCAGCGAGGCGAGCGAGAGGTTCTGGCCCACCGACATGGTCTGCACGAGACCGTCGCGCTGGCGGTCCTCGGGCACCAGCGCGAGCCCGCGGGCGATGCGCTCGCGCACGCTGAGCCGGTTGACCGGCACCCCCTTGAGGCGGACCTCGCCCTGCTGCAGCGGCAGCCGTCCGGCGATCGCCTCGAGCAGCTCGGTGCGGCCGGCGCCCATCAGCCCGTAGAGGCAGACGATCTCGCCGGCGCGCACCGTCAGCGAGAGCCGGTCGACGCTGAGCCGGCCGGGGGTCGACGGATCGACCACGCTGACCTCGTCGAGCTCGAGCACGGGCTCGCCGAACTCGTCGAGCAGATCGGGGTTCAGGTCGTCGGCGCTGCGGCCGACCATGTTCGAGATGACCCAGTTGATGTCGATCTCGTGTCGGTCGCCGCGGGCGACGAGCTCGCCGTCGCGGAAGACCACGGCGTGGTCGGCGAGCTCGAGCGCCTCCTCGAGGTGGTGCGAGATGTAGACGATGGCGACGCCCTGGGCGGTGAGGTCGCGGATGACCCCGAAGAGCACCTCGACCTCGCTGCCGCTGAGGGCGGAGGTGGGCTCGTCCATGATGAGCACCCGCGCCTCGCCGGCGAGCGCGCGGGCGATCTCGACGACCTGCTGCTGCCCGAGCCGCAGGTCGGCGACCAGCGTCTTGGGGTCGAGCTGCTCCTCGAGCCGCTCGAGCAGCCCGGCGGTGACGCGGCTCTGCCGCCGCTCGTCGATGAGCAGGCCGCCGCGGGCGATCTCGCGCCCCATGAAGATGTTGTCGCGGATGCTGAGGTTGGGCGCCAGGCTCAGCTCCTGGTGGATGATCGCGATGCCGCGCTCGACCGCGTCGACGGTGCCGCGCAGCTGCAGCGGCTCGCCGTCGAGCTCGAGGGTGCCCGAGGTCGGCGTCTCGACGCCGCTGAGGATCTTCATGAGCGTGGACTTGCCGGCGCCGTTCTCGCCGAAGAGCACCGTCACCGAGCCCTTGCGGATCTCGAAGTCCACGCCCTTCAGCGCGCGGGTCGGGCCGTAGACCTTGGTGATGCCGACGGCGCGCATGACGACGTCGCCGGCGACCGCATCCGCTGCGCTCACGGCGTCACCTCGACGGCGGTCGGCACGACGGAGACGAGCTTCGGGTTGACCCGCAGGAAGGCGCCGGTCACGCGGATCGTCGCGCCCTCGGGGATCTCGAGTCCGTCGAGCACGTCGGCGCGCACGAGGTTGTTCAGCTCGGTGCCGACGTTCTGGTACTCGAGCTGGTTGGTGAACTGGTTGAAGGAGATCTCGCCGCTCACGTCGCGCAGCGCGGTGCCGTTGAGGGCCGGTCCGATCTGCACCTGCACGACCGTGTCGGCCGGCAGGCCCTCGACGGTGACCGGCAGCACGGGCGGCGTCGCGGTACCCGCCACGGCCGTGAAGGTGACGGGGAAGGCGTAGGCGCTGCTCGCGCCGGAGGTGTTGCCCGCATCGGCCTCGTCGGCGCCGCCGTCGAGCGCGGCGAGCAGCTCGGCGAGGTCGACGGCCTCGTCGTCGACGTAGGCCGTGATGGCGTCGTACTGCTCCGCGGCGAAGGTCGCGGCGTCGAGCTGACCGTCGGCGGCGGCCGTATCGGCCTCGTCGGTGCTCACCACCTTCACGTTGAAGGCTGCGGCGATGATCACGGCTGCGGCGATGGCGAGGAGCACCATCCACGGGCGCAGCGGACCTCGGTTGGAACGGGACATCGTCGTCACTCCCAGGGGGCTGTTCGGCATTGAACGATCGGGTCATCGAATAACCCTCACTCGTCGGAAAAGGTTTTCCGGGCGAGTGGTCGACACTGTGGCACGGCCGCCGATAGGGTGTCAACCGGTTGACCAAATCGTGTCCATCTCAATGACGAGGAGCACCCGTGACCGCACGACTCGAGGGCAAGACCGCACTGGTGACCGGCGCCGCGACCGGCATCGGCCGCGCCATCGCCGACCGCTTCCTCGCCGAGGGGGCCCGCGTCGTCTACGCCGACCGCGATGCCGCCGGCGCCGAGGCCGCTGCCCAGAACCCGCACGCGCTCGCCACGACCGTCGACATCAGCGACGAGGCCGCCGTCGAGGCCGCCTACGCCGCTGTCGCCGCTGCCGGATGGGAGCTCGACGTGATCGTCGCCAACGCCGGCGTGCAGCTCTTCGGCCACGACGCCAAGATCGCCGACCTCGACCTCGCCACCTGGCAGCGCACGGTCGACATCAATCTCACCGGCACCTTCCTCACCGTCAAGCACGGCGTCCGCGCGCTGCGCGCCCACGGCCGCGGCGGTTCCATCCTCTTCACCGGCTCCCCCACCGCCCTCAACGGCGAGGGCAACGAGTTCACCGCCTACTCCTCGTCGAAGGCCGGCATGCACGGCATGGCCCGCGCCGTCGCCGGCGCCTACGCGCACGAGAACATCCGCGCCAACGTCGTCGTGCCCGGCTACACCGAGACCACGCTCGTGAGCACCATCAGCGAGGACCCGGCCTCCCGCGCCGCGATCGTCGGGCGCATCCCGCTCGGCCGCGCCGGCACCCCGGGCGACGTCGAGGGCGCGATGGTCTTCCTCGCCAGCGACGACGCCGCCTTCGCCACCGGCGCGGAGTTCCGCGTCGACGGCGGCATGACCACGCTCTGAGCCGATGAGCCTCGACTCCTGGGGCCCGCACCGCGGCGAGCCCTGGACGAGCGGACGCTGGAGCGCCGAGCTGCGCGCCGACGAGCTCGCCGACCTGCACGTCGACGGCGTGCTCGTGGCCCGATCGGTGCGCGCCGTCGTGCGCGACCGCGACTGGGGCACCGTGCCCGTCGCCGTCACCGGCCTGACGGAGGATGCAGCCGGGGTCGCACTGACCCTGCGCTACGACGGTCTCGGCATCGCCGCCGACGCCGTCCTCCGCGTCGAGCAGCACGGCGCCGAGCTCGCCGTCTCGCTCGGCCTCACCGCCGACGGCCCCATCGCGACGAACCGCACGGGGCTCGTGCTGCTGCATCCGCCGGTCGTCTCGGGCGCCGCGCTGCGCATCCGCCACCCCGACGGCTCCGCGACCGCCGCGGCGTTCCCCGACGCGATCAGCCCGCACCAGCCGGCGCTCGGCATCGCCGGGCTCGACTGGCCGCACGGCGGGCTCGAGCTCTCGGCCGACTTCGCGGGCGACGTCTTCGAGATGGAGGACCAGCGCAACTGGACCGACGCCTCGTACAAGACCTACTCGCGCCCGCTCGATCTGCCCTTCCCGTACGACCTCGCCGACGGCGAGCTGGTCGCGCAGTCGATCGTGTTCCGCGCCGCGGGCACGGCGGAGCGAGCGGATGCGGACGCCCCGGTCGTGCACCTGGTGGACGCCGGCCGAGCGGTGCCCGCGGTGCTCGTCGCAGCCGCGACCGCCCCGGCGGACGGCGCCGCGCATCCGGCCGCCGCGGCGAGCGCCGTGATCGTCGAGTTCGAGGCGGATGCGCCGAACGCCGCCGCCGTGCTGGAGCGCGCGAGCGCGAGCGGTCTGCCGCTGGACGTGCGGATCGTCGCAGCCGATCCCTCGCAGGTCGCCGGCGCCGTGGCGCTCGCCGCCCCGTACGCGCCGCTCCGTATCGGCGTCTTCGACGCGGGCACGCACGTGAGCGAGGCGCCGCTGCATGCCGCGCTCGTCGAGGCCGCGCGCGGGCTCGACGCCGAGCTCGTGGGCGGCGCGCGCTCGCACTTCACCGAGCTGAACCGCACGCACGAGCGGCTGCCCCGGTTCGACGCCTGGACCATCAGCGTCACGCCGCAGATGCACGCCCGCGAGACCTTCCAGATCGAGGAGTCGATCGGGCTGCAGCGCCGGGTCGCCGCCGACGCCGTCGCCATCGCCGGCGGCGCGCCCGTGCACGTGGGGCCCGTCACGCTGCGGCCGCGGTTCAACGCGGTGGCGACCACGGCGCCGCCCGCGCCGCCGGCCGGCCTCGATCGGGGCTACGGACCGGCCCTGCTCGGCGACACGACGGACGACCGCCAGTCCGCGCCGCAGCTCGCGGCCTGGGTGATCGCGAGCGCGGCGGCCCTCGCCGAGGGCGGCGCCGCATCCATGGCCTGGTTCGAGGAATGGGGCCCGCGCGGTCTCAAGGGCACCCCGGCCGCCGACGCGGTCGCCGCCGTGCACGCGCTCGCCGGCCTGCCCCTGCTCGTGCCGGCCACCACGATTCCCGACGACGCCCGCACCTGGGCGCTCGCGGCGCGCACCTCGACGGGCGTGCGCGTGCTCGCCGCCCGACTCGGCGACACGGCCGGCGAGCTCGCCATCACGGCGGACGGACTGGTCGTGCGTGCCATGCTGGAACCCGGCACCTGGTCGATCATCGACCTGCCGACGGACGACGAGGAGGACTGATGCTGAAGGGCATCGACCCGCTGCTCGGGGGCGCGCTGCTGCACCTCCTCGACGACATGGGCCACGGCGACCAGCTGCTCGTCGTCGACCGCAACTTCCCCGCGGCCGCCACCGGCAAGCCGGTGATCCACCTCGGCGAGGCGACCATGTCGCGCGCGATCGGCGCGCTGCTCTCGGTCCTCCCCCTGGACGTGTTCCTCGAGACCCCGATCGAGCGGATGGAGGTGGACGGCGACCCCGCGCGCACCACCCCCGAGCAGGACGCGGTGCTCGAGCTCGCCCGCGCGAGCCATCCGCAGCCGCTCGAATGGGGCGTCATCCCCCGCCTCGACTTCTACGAGCGCGCCAAGGGCGCCTTCGCGGTCGTGCACGTGCTCGACCCCGCACCCTGGGGCTGCTTCATCCTGCACAAGGGCGTCGTCTTCCCCGAGGGGGCCTGACCCCGTGCCCGCCTATCCCGGCGACGCCACCCGCGAGATCGCCTCCGCCTTCGAGACGCTGCCGCGCGGCAGCGTCGTCAGCGAGGTCGCCCGCCGCCTGCTCGAGCGCTTCACGAGCGGCGACATCGAGCCCGGTACGCGATTGCCCCCGGAGCGCGCCCTCGCCGAGTCGCTCGGCGTCGGCCGCTCGGCCGTGCGCGAGGCCCTCGCCGCACTCGAGCTGCTCGGCATCGTCGACGTGCGCCCCGGCTCGGGCACCTACCTGCGCGGCGCGGCCAGCGAACTGCTGCCGAAGACGCTCAGCTGGGGCCTCATGCTCGGGCAGCGGCGCACCCGCGACCTCATCGAGGTGCGCAACGAGCTCGAGGTGCAGGCGGCGCGCCTCGCCGCCGAGCGCGCCACCGAGGAGGAGCTCGCGCTCATGCGCGAGCACCTCGAGTCCATGCGCAAGCACGAGGGCGACCTGCAGCAGTTCGTCGACGCCGACCTGCGCTTCCACCTGCAGATCGGCCTCAGCGCCGGCAACCCGGTGCTGCTCGACCTGCTGCAGAGCCTGCGCTCGCTGATCCGCGTGTGGGTCGACCGCGCGCTGCACGACGAGCACCACATCCGCTTGGCCGTCGAGGAGCACACCCGGGTCTACGAGGGCATCGCCTCGCGGGATCCGGCACGAGCGGATGAGGCCATGCAGGCCCACATGCTCACTGCCAGCCAGCGACTGGTCGCGTCACTAGACTCGAACGGGTCCTGAAACCGGGCCCGACGACGACACTCACCGAGGAGCCCGGCATGCCCATCGCCACCCCCGACCAGTACGCGGCCCTGCTCGAGAAGGCCAAGACCGGCGGTTTCGCCTACCCCGCGTTCAACGTCTCGTCCTCGCAGACGCTCAACGCCGTGCTGCAGGGCCTCACCGAGGCCGGCTCCGACGGCATCATCCAGGTCACGACGGGCGGCGCGGACTACTTCGCCGGCCACACCGTGAAGAACCGCGCCGGTGGGGCGCTCGCCTTCGCCGCCTTCGCGCGCGAGGTCGCCAAGGCCTACCCCGTCACGGTCGCGCTGCACACCGACCACTGCCCCAAAGGCGCGCTCGACGACTTCCTGCTGCCGCTGCTCGCGGCGTCGGAGGAGGCCGTGAAGGCCGGCGGCGAGCCGATCTTCCAGTCGCACATGTGGGACGGCTCGGCCGTGCCGCTCGCGGAGAACCTCGAGATCGCGCAGGACGTCATCAAGCGCACCAAGGCCATCAACGCCATCCTCGAGGTCGAGATCGGCGTCGTCGGCGGCGAGGAGGACGGCGTGGAGCACGAGGGCAGCAACGAGGCCCTCTACACGACCCTCGGCGACGTGGAGCAGGCCGTCGAGGCCCTCGGCCTCGGCGAGCACGGCCGCTACATCGCGGCGCTCACCTTCGGCAACGTGCACGGCGTCTACAAGCCGGGCGGCGTGAAGCTGCGCCCCGAGCTGCTCGGCGAGATCCAGGCCGGCATCGCCGCGAAGTACGGCACGGGCGACAAGCCGCTCGACCTCGTCTTCCACGGCGGCTCCGGGTCGACGGATGCGGAGATCGCCACCGCGGTCGCCAACGGCGTCATCAAGATGAACATCGACACCGATACGCAGTACGCCTACAGCCGCTCGGTCGCCGACACCGTGCTCAAGAACTACGACGCCTTCATCAAGGCCGACGGCGAGGTGGGCAACAAGAAGCTCTACGACCCCCGCGCCTGGGGCAAGAAGGCCGAGACGGCCATGGCCGCGCGCGTGCTCGAGGCCACGAAGCAGCTCGGCTCGTTCGGCAAGTCGGAGTCCTGATGAGCGACTCGTCCGGCACCGGCAGCGCCTCGGGCGATCCGCGCCCGCGCCCGCAGTACGGGGAGTACGCCCCGCCCGGGTGGAAGTCGCCGGTGCCGGGCGAGGACGCCCCGGCCACCCCCGCTCCGGCGCAGGCGCCGGCCCAGCCGGCACCCGCACCGACTGCTGCGCCGCCCGGCGGCGAGTACGACTGGGGCACGCCCAAGCCGGTGAAGCCCGCAGGCCGTCGCCGCTCGGCCGACACCGTGATCAGCTTCGCGCTGCTCGGGCTCGGGCTCTACTTCGGCGTGTTCGGCAGCTTCCAGGCCGCGATCGTCGACCCCGCGCCGCAGTTCCTCGCCTCGCTGCAGCAGTCGGGCTTCGACACCGCCGGTGTGCTGCCCGACTTCAGCCGGCTCATGCCGATCCTCGCCGGCCTCGCGGTCGGGCTCTGGGGTGCGGCGCTCGCCTGGACCCTGCGCCGCGTGCGCGCCCGCAGGATCGCCTTCTGGGTGCCGCTGACCGCCGGCGTGCTCTTCACCCTGGTGCAGAGCATCGCGCTGCTCGCCGTCTTCATGGCGACCCCCGGCGCGATGGAGATGCTCACGAGCTTCGCGACGAGCCAGACCGCGCCCTGACGCGCTGACGACGGAGGGGCCGGATGCATCGCATCCGGCCCCTCCGTCGTGCTCCCGGTCAGTCGGCCTTCGGCGCCAGCACCCGCAGCACCTGCGAGTCGTCCTCCTCGGCGAGGCCCTGCGCCTGGCCGAGCAGGAAGAGCTGCTCCGCCGCTGCGGCCACGGGGGTCGCGAGGCCGGCGCCGCGCGCCGCCTTGCCGACGATGCCGAGGTCCTTCACGAAGATGTCGAGGCGGCTCAGCACCTCGGGGCTCTCCTCGTCGTAGGCCTGCAGCATGCGCGGGCCGCGGTTGCCGAGCATGAACGACGCCGCAGCGCCGGCCTGCAGCGCCTCGAGGGTGCGCTCGGGGTCGAGTCCGAGGGCCCGGGCGAGCGCCAGGGCCTCCCCCGCCGCCGCGATGTGCACGCCGCAGAGCAGCTGATTGACGGTCTTGAGCGCCTGCCCGTCGCCCGCCTTGTCGCCGACCACGGTGAGCGTGGAGGCGAGCAGCTCGAGCACGGGCCGGGCGGTCTCGAGGTCGGCCGGGGCGGCGCCGACCACGATGAGCAGATCGCCCTCGCCGGCGCGCACGGGTCCACCGCTGAGCGGGGCGTCGACCAGGCCGACCCCCTGCTCCGCGAGGCGGCCGGCCAGCTCGGCGATGCCGTCCGTGCCGACCGTGCTGGTCAGGATCACGACCGCGCCCTCGCGCAGCGCGGCGGCGACGCCGGACTCGCCGAAGAGCACCTCCTCCAGCTGCGCGCCGTTGCGCACGGCCAGGAGCACCGCATCCGCTCCGGCGACTGCCTCAGCGGCGCTGCCGAAGGTGCTGATGCCGGCCCCGCGGGCCAGCTCGAGCCGCGGCTCGGCGATGTCGAAGCCGTGCACGGTGAGGCCGGCGGTGAGGCGGGTGGCCATGGGCAGGCCCATGGCGCCGAGGCCGAGCACGGCGACGGTCGAGGTCATCTGGGTTCTCCTGGGTGATCGGTGCGGTGCGGCGGACGAGCGGATGCGGTCAGTCCCGCGACAGCGTGGCCACGACCGCGCTGAGCGAGTCGTCGTCGCCGACGTTGCCGGCGAAGACGATGTACGGGATGCCCTCGGCGGGGCCGTCGACCGGCTGCCAGAGCGAGACGATGCCGGGCAGCATCGGTCCGCGCACGATGGCGTGGCGGATGGCGAGCCCGAAGGCGGCGACGTCGCTGGAGGTGATGCCGCCCTTCGCGATGACGAAGCGCGGCGGCGCGGCGGCGAGCACCCGCTGCACGACCTCGACGACCGCGGCGCTCACGCGGCGGCTGATGTCGAGGCTCGCCTCGGGGTCGTCGGTCTTCACGAGCAGCCGGCTGGTGTGCACGATGACGTCGCCGGTGGCGAGCGCCGCGACGGCCGCGTCGACGACCTGCGCGAGCTCCGCCTCGCGGTCGCCCTCGATGACGGCGTTCACGTCGATCTCGGCGACGGCGGTGCCGGGCCGGTCGCGCTGCAGGCGGGCGAGCTGGCGGCTCGTGAGGCCCACGTGCGAGCCGACGACGACGAGCCCGCCGCGGTCGTTCGCGGCCACCTCGGCGAAGACCTCGTCCTCGGTGAGCGGCGCGCGCACGGCCTGGCCGATCCGGGCGCGCACGAAGGGCGGGCCGACCCGGTAGAGGAAGGAGCGTCCCTCCGCCTCGACGATCTCGAGGCCGAGGGCGACGGTGCGCATGTCGCTCTCCTCGACGACGTCGACGACGATCGGGGTCGCATCCGCTGCTCGCCGCAGCAGTCCGGCGACGGCCTCGGGGCCGCTGCGGATGACGTCGAGCGTGAGCGCCAGCACCCGCTCGGCGGGGATCGCGCCGCCGGTCTTCTCGGCCACGTAGTCGCGCAGGTCGCTGCTGACGAAGCCGAAGGTGGCGTCGTTCGCGAACTCGGTCTCGGCGACCGGCGTGAGCCCGCCCTCGCCGCGCATGTAGTGCACACCGCCGATGGTGACGCGCCCCGCGTCGGGGAAGGCGGGCACGATCAGCACGCCGTCGGGCCGCGGCGCACCGGTCTCGGCGAGGGTCTCGGCGATCACGTCGGTCTCGAGCGGGAAGTGCCCGCGCAGGGTGGAGTCGCTGCGGCTGACGAAGGCGACGACCACGCCGACCTCGGCGGCCGCGGCGACGGCGGAGCGCACGACCTCGCGGTTGCGCTCGGCGGCGGTGGCGGCTTCGAGGCTGCGGGTGTTCGTGAGCACGTAGACGGCCGCGGCGCCGCGCCCGAGCGCCCAGACGAGGTCGGCGCGATCCCAGCGGGTCAGCACCGGCAGGTCGGCGACCGACTGGGTGCCGGTGGGGTCGTCGTCGAGCACGACCAGCACGCGGCCGCTGGCGGCGACGCGCTCCGCGACCTCGGCCGCGGTCGTGTCGAGCGGATGCGGGAACGCGGCCAGCAGGGCCGCCTCGTCGATCGGGCGCTCGGCGGGGATCGTGGGGTTCACCGTGGGCTACTCCTTCGTAGTGGTGGCGCGGCTCATCGGCGCCGTCGAGACATCAGACATCGTACCTCGTGGCGCTGCACGCGTCGAGGGCTGATCTCCTCAGGGCCGATTCAGCTCAGCACGTACTGCCGCAGGTCCTGCTCGGTCTGATCCATGTGCTCGAGCATCGACGCCCGCGAGGCCGCCGGGTCGCCGGTGCGCAGCGCCTCGAGCACGGCGGCGTGCCGCTCGATCGCGTGGGCCTGGATGACCGGGTTGCGGCTCGTCTGCTCGCGCGTCTGCCGCAGGAAGCGGCGCAGCGACTCGAAGAGCACGGGCAGGAAGACGTTGCCGCTGGCCCGCAGGATCACGTCGTGGAAGGCGATGTCGGCCTCGACGAAGGCTGCGACGTCGCCGGATGCGGCGGCAGCCCGCATCCGCTCGAGGTCCGCCTCCATCGCGGCCAGGTGCTCGTCGTCGCGGCGGCCCGCGGCGAGCGCCGCGGCCTCCGCCTCGAACATGCGGCGCAGCTCGATCAGCTGCACGGCCGCGTCGGCCCCGCCGGTCGCCCGCAGCACCGGCTCGAGCGCGGTCCACTCGCGCATCGGCTGCACGTAGGTGCCCCGGCCCCGCACGACGGCCACGACGTTCTGGGCGATGAGGCCCTTCACCGCCTCGCGCACGGTCATGCGGCTGACCCCGTGGCGCTCGGCGAGCTCGAACTCGGTGGGCACCGCGTCGCCCTCGGCGAACTCGCCGGCGACGATGCGCTCCAGCAGGTCGTCGGCGACGACGCTCACGAGGCTCGGTCGGCTCATCGGGCACTCCCCCTGCTGTTCGGCGCTGGACGCGTCGAGTCTAGGGTCAGGACGTCCGACGTCCGCCGCGCTGCGCCGCCCCGCGGTCGGGGCGCAGCTCGCGCGGCAGCGAGAAGACCAGGTCCTCCGAGCCGGTGACGACCGGCTCGACGGTGTCGAAGCCGGCCTCGGCCAGGTCGTCGAGCAGCTCCTGCACGAGCACCTCGGGCGCGCTCGCCCCGCTCGTGACGCCCACCGTGCGCGCACCCTCGAGCCACTCCGGCAGCACCTCCTCGGCGAAGTCCACCCGGTACGCCGCGCGGGCGCCGCACTCGAGCGCCACGTCGACGAGCCGCAGGGTGTTCGAGGAGTTCGCCGAGCCGACGACGAGCACCACGTCGCTCTCGGCGGCGAGCTTGCGCACCGCCAGCTGCCGGTTCTGGGTGGCGTAGCAGATGTCGTCGCTGGGCGGATCGGCCAGCTCGGGGAAGCGCAGGCGCAGCCGCCGCACGGTCTCCATGGTCTCGTCGACGGAGAGGGTGGTCTGCGAGAGCCAGACGAGCGGACGCCCCGTGGGCGGCTCGACGACGTCGGCGTGCGCCGGCGACTCCACGAGCGTCACGCGCCCCGGGGCCTGCCCCATCGTGCCCTCGACCTCCTCATGGCCCTCGTGGCCGATGAGCAGGATGTGCCGGTCGTCGCGCACGAAGCGCTGCGCCTCGCGGTGCACCTTGGTGACGAGCGGGCAGGTCGCGTCGATCGCGGCGAGGCCGCGGTCGGCGGCCTGCTGCACGACGGCCGGCGAGACCCCGTGGGCCGAGAAGACCACGTTCGCGCCCTCGGGCACGGCGTCGACCTCGTCGACGAAGACCGCCCCCATCCGCTCGAGCGTGCCGACGACGTGCTTGTTGTGCACGATCTCCTTGCGCACGTAGACGGGCGCGCCGAAGCGCTCGAGGGCCTGCTGCACGGCGAGCACGGCTCTGTCCACACCCGCGCAGTATCCACGGGGCGCCGCCAGCAGCACCCGGCCGTGTCGGTCGCCCGCGGTAGCCTGGAGCGGCGCACGAGGGGCTCGCACCCTCGGCATGTCGAGACTGGTCAGCGGCGCGCCGACCCTCCGCGGGTCGGTCGTCGCAGCGGTCTCGTGCACGCCCGGAGTCTACGCTCGGGCCCTCGCGCATCCCCGCGGCGTGCAGCGCGCGCGGAGCGTTCCAGCCACCACCGACCGAGGGAGCACCATGACCATCGAGGTCGGCCCGCCCACCCCGGACGCACCCTGGTCGGTCTCGCTGCTCGCGGGCAAGATCAAGGGCTGGATCGACCGGCTCGGCACCGCCTGGGTCGAGGGCGAGATCACCCAGTGGTCGGTCTCCGGAGGCAACGTCTACGGCAAGCTCAAGGATCTCGAGGCCGATGCGACCGTCTCGTTCTCCATCTGGTCGTCGGTGCGCTCGAAGGTGCCCGCCGACCTCAAGCAGGGCGACCGGGTGGTCGCGGCGCTCAAGCCCAACTACTGGGTCAAGGGCGGCTCGTTGAGCATGCAGGTCTTCGAGATGCGCCACGTGGGCCTCGGCGACCTGCTCGAGCGGCTCGAGCGACTCAAGCGCAGCCTCGCCGAGGAGGGGCTCTTCGACCCGGCCCGCAAGAAGGCCCTGCCGTTCCTGCCGCACTGCATCGGCCTGATCACCGGCAAGGACTCCGACGCCGAGAAGGACGTGCTGCGCAACGCCCAGCTGCGATGGCCGCAGGTGCGCTTCCGCACCGTGCACACCGCGGTGCAGGGCGACCGCACGGTCGGCGAGGTGAGCGCGGCGATCGAGGCGCTCGACGCCGACCCCGAGGTCGACGTCATCATCATCGCCCGCGGCGGCGGCGACTTCCAGAACCTGCTCGGCTTCAGCGACGAGCGCCTCGTGCGCACCGCCGCGGCCGCGCGCACGCCCATCGTCTCGGCCATCGGGCACGAGGCCGACCGGCCCATCCTCGACGAGGTCGCCGACCTGCGCGCCTCGACCCCCACCGACGCCGCGAAGCGGGTCGTGCCGGACGTCGCGGAGGAGCTGGCCCGCGTGCAGCAGGCCCGGTCGCGCCTCACCCTGCGGCTCGGCGCCTTCGTGCGCAGCGAGTTCGACCGGGTGCAGCAGCTGCGCTCTCGGCCCGCGCTCGCGAACCCCGCATGGCTCGTCGACACCCGCGCCGAGGAGGTGGCGCGCGCCGCCGCGCGCGGCCGCGAGATCGTCGACCGCCGGCTCGAGCTCGCCGCGCACCGGGTCGAGGCGCTGCGCTCCAGCCTGCGCGCCCTCTCCCCGCAGAGCACCCTCGACCGCGGCTACGCGATCGCCCAGACCGCCGGCGGCGACGTGCTGCGCGACGCGGCGGATGCTCCCCGCGGCACCGCGCTCACCCTCACCCTCGCCAACGGCGCGATCACCGCGACCGCCGGCGACCGGGCACCTCGGCCCGGCGACGACCCCGCATCCGCTCGCCCGGAATCGGCCCCGACGGGCCGGGAATAGGATGGCCATCGTGCCCGAGAACCCCGTGACCCCGGCAGGAGCCGCCGCGCTCGACGGCATCGCCGAGCTGAGCTACGAGCAGGCCCGCGACGAGCTCGTGCGCGTGGTCGGCGAGCTCGAGCAGGGCAACGCCACCCTCGAGCAGTCGCTCGCGCTCTGGGAGCGCGGCGAGGCGCTCGCCACCCGCTGCGAGCAGTGGCTGCTCGGCGCGCGCGAGCGCCTCGAGGCGGCCCGCGCCGCCGCCGAGGGCGCCTGATGGCGCGGCGGGACGACGCACCGCGCGTCGTCGCGGAGCTCGGCCGGCCCGAGACGCCCGAGGAGACCGCGGCCCGCAAGGCCGAGAACTCGCGCAAGCACCGGGCCAACCAGACGCTCTTCAACCTGCTCATCGCCACCGGCACCTCGCTCGCCGTCGTGCTCGTGCTGGTGCTCGTCGTCGTGCGCCCCGACCTGCCGCAGCGCGAGAACGTCGACCCCGCGGCGATCGCCGCGGCGGCCGGCGAGATCAGCGGCGATCTGACGGTGGCCGAGCTGCCGGAGGGCTGGGCGGCCAACCGCGCCGACATCCGCACCGGGCGCGACGGCGTGACCACCTGGTACGTGGGCTACCTCACCGACGAGGACGCCGTGCTCGGCGACGGCTTCATCGGCGCCACCCAGGCGCTCGACGCGAACGAGACCTGGGTCGCCGTGCAGCTGGAGCTGCAGCCCGCGACCGGCGTCACCACCATCGGCGGCCGGGAGTGGACGGTCTACGACGACCGCGAGGACCCGGATGCGGGCAACCTCGCCTACTCGCTCGTCACGTGGGTGGGCCCCGACGCGTACGTGCTGAGCGGTCGCGCCGAGCCCGAGGAGTTCGAGCAGCTCGCCGCCGCGATGCTCGCAGCAGCCACCGATCGCAGCGGCCAGGGAGAAGGATCCGAATGACCCGCACGACCCCCGCCGAGGCCTGGAGCGAACTGCAGGCCGGCAACCTCCGCTTCATCGAGGGCGCCCCGCTGCACCCCCGGCAGGACGCCGAGCGCCGCACCGCGCTCGCCCACTCCCAGGCGCCCACCGTGGCGCTCTTCGGCTGCAGCGACTCCCGCCTCGCGGCCGAGGTGATCTTCGATCAGGGCCTCGGCGACCTCTTCGTCGTGCGCAACGCCGGCCAGGTGCTCGGCGACAGCGTGGTGGGCAGCCTCGAGTACGCGGTCGCCGTGCTCGGCGTCTCGGTCATCGTCGTGCTCGGCCACGACGAGTGCGGCGCCGTGCGGGCCGCCATCGACGCGACGGCCAAGGACGCGGCCCCGCTGCCGCCCCAGATCCGCTTCCTCACCGACCGCATCGCGCCGGCCGTGCGCGCGGTGGCGCACACGGCGCCCGTGACCGGGGCCATCGACCCGTCGACGGTCGACGCCTTCGAGGTGGGAAGAGTTCACCTGCGCAACACCGTCGCGGGGCTCCTCGAGCACTCGGAGATCATCTCCGCAGCGGTCGCCGACGGTACCCTGGCGATCGTCGGGGCCAACTACGTGCTCGCTGAAGGACGCGCGGTTCCCGACAGCGTCGTCGGGCTCGCCTGAGCCCACGAGCACACATCGGACCAGCAAGCAGAAGGAGAGCCACGACGTGGTGGACGAGAACCAGGACTTCCGCATCGAGCACGACACCATGGGCGAGGTGCGGGTGCCCGCGAAGGCGCTCTACCGTGCGCAGACCCAGCGCGCGGTGGAGAACTTCCCGATCTCGGGAGCGGGCCTCGAGCCCGGCCAGATCATCGCCCTGGCGCGCATCAAGCGCGCCGCCGCGATCGTCAACGGGCGCCGCGGCATCATCGCCGACGACGTCGCGCAGGCGATCGTCGGCGCGGCCGAGCAGATCATCGCCGGCCGTCACCTCGAGCACTTCCCGGTCGACGTCTACCAGACCGGCTCCGGCACCTCCTCGAACATGAACGCCAACGAGGTGCTCGCCACGCTCGCCACCGAGATCCTCGGCGCGCCCGTGCACCCGAACGACCACGTCAACGCCTCGCAGTCGTCGAACGACGTGTTCCCCACCTCCGTGCACGTCGCCGTCACCGGCGCGCTCATCCACGACCTCGTCCCGGCGCTCGACCACCTCGCGAAGTCGCTCGAAGCCAAGGCCGAGCTCTGGAGGACCGTCGTGAAGTCGGGCCGCACGCACCTCATGGACGCGACACCGGTCACGCTCGGCCAGGAGTTCGCCGGCTACGCGCGGCAGATCCGCCTCGGCATCGAGCGCGTCGAGACCGCGCTGCCCAGGGTCGCCGAGGTGCCGCTCGGCGGCACCGCCACCGGCACCGGCATCAACACCCCGGTCGGCTTCCCGCAGGAGGTCATCGCCGAGCTCGCCAGCGACAGCGGCCTGCCGATCACCGAGGCGCTCGACCACTTCGAGGCGCAGGGCGCGCGCGACGGTCTCGTCGACGCCTCCGGCGCGCTGCGGGTCATCGCGGTGAGCCTCACCAAGATCAACAACGACCTGCGCTGGATGGGCTCCGGCCCCAACACGGGCCTCGGCGAGCTGCACATCCCCGACCTGCAGCCCGGGTCGTCGATCATGCCCGGCAAGGTCAACCCGGTCGTGCCCGAGGCCGTGCTCATGGTCAGCGCGCGGGTCATCGGCAACGACGCGACCATCGCGTGGGCCGGCGCCAGCGGATCCTTCGAGCTCAACGTGGCGATCCCGGTCATGGGCACCGCGCTGCTCGAATCGATCCGTCTGCTCGCGAACTCGGTGCGCGTGCTGGCCGACAAGACCGTCGACGGCCTCGAGGCCAACGTCGAGCGAGCCCGGGCCCTGGCCGAGTCGAGCCCCTCGATCGTGACCCCGCTCAACAAGATCATCGGTTACGAGGCCGCGGCCAAGATCGCCAAGCACTCGGTCGCGCAGAAGCTCACCGTGCGCGAGGCCGTGATCGACCTCGGCTTCGTCGAGCGCGGCGAGATCACTGAGCAGCAGCTCGACAGCGCGCTCGACGTGCTCTCGATGACCCACCCGGGCTGAGCCCGGTCGCCCTCGCGGGCGAGCGGATGCAGGGGGACGGATGCGCGCATCCGTCCCCCTCGTCATGCGCCCGCGTCGTGCGCTCCGTCCTGCGCCCCCGGTCGTGCGCCGTCGTCGCCGGCGCGGCATCCCGGCACGGCGCTCCCCCGGATGCGGCAGCCTCCCGCATACCCTGGACGGCATGGTGGAGGAGATCGCGCGGCGGCGCACCGGACGAGGCATCGGCATCGCGATCGGCACCGTCGCCATCCTGCTGCCCGGGCTGTTCCTCGGCGTGACGATCCTGCCCAGCCTGCCCGCCGCCTCCGTGCAGCTGGCCGAGCTGGAGGACGCGGAGATCGCGAGCCCGCCGCTCGCCCTACCGGCCGACGGCCAGTCGGCCGTGATCGTGGGAGACGGCGACGCCCTGCTGGCCAGTGCCGGCGGTGACGAGTCGGGCGCCTTCGAGTCGATCCCGATGGGCGGCGCCGCCAAGCTCGTGTCGGCGCTCGTGACGCTCGACGCGCATCCGCTCGAAGCGGGCCGCAACGGCGAGAGCGTCGTCGTGACCGACGAGGACTTCGCCGCCTACCAGTCGCTCGTCTTCGCCGGGGCCCGCACCGTGCCCGTCACGGTCGGCTCGCGCTGGACCGAGCGCGAGATGATCGCCGCATCGCTGCTCTCGGCGAGCAACAACCACGCCGACATGCTCGTGCGCTGGGCCTTCGGCGGCCAGGCCGAGTACCTCGAGGCCGCCGAGGCGTGGCTCGTCGAGCAGGGCTTCGACGGCACCGCGGTGGCCGACGCCTCCGGCCTCAAGGGCGAGAGCGTCTCGACCGCCGACGACCTCGTGCGCATCGGGCGCCTCGCCGCCGCCGACCCGCTCATCGGCTCGCTGCTCGGCAGCGACGGCATCGGCGCCGTCAACGGGGCGAGCATCACCAACACCAACCGCTACGAGCCGGCCGGCTCGGCGACGACCGTGTCGCGCAGCTACACGAACGCGGCCGCGGTGACCGTCGTGCTCAGCATGACCACCGCGTCGGGCGAGACGCTCACCGCCGCCTTCCTGCGCCAGCCCTCCTACGACGCCATGGCCGCGGCGGTCACGGCGTTCGTCGAGTCGGCGGCCGCGGCCACCGCGCAGATCGAGGCGCTGCCCGAGGGCACCGTAGTCGGCGAGCTGCGCACCGCCTGGGGCGAGCGCGTCGACCTGGTGCTCGGCGAGCCGCTCGTGACGGTCGGCGGCGTGCCCGCGCCGGGCGATATCGACTACGAGCTCGACGAGGTGCGCACGGTGCGGCCGGGCGCCAAGGTCGGCGAGGCGGTGGCCACGGTGGCCGAGCGCACCGCATCCGCTCGTGTGGAGGCCGGCGGCGAGCTCGGCGATCCGGGCCTCGCATGGCGGCTGACGCATCCGCTCGACATGCTCGGTTCGGCCTTCGGCGGCTGAGCCCGCCGCTCGCCGCGACGCTGCATGCACGCTCCGTCCTCCCGCCCCTCCCTTCACCTCCCCTCCGTCCCTTCCCCTCTCCGCACCCTCCCTCCTCCGCCCCGACGGCATCCGTGCTCCGTTCCGATCTGAAGGAGATCCGCGCTCACGCGACGCTGATTCGGAGCGTGCAGCGCTGAACCTGCCCGACGAGACGCTCTGCACCGTCTGACCTCCTTCAGACCGGAACTGCGACGAGCGGATGCGGCACGAGCGGATGCGAACCGAGCGGATGCGCCTCGACGCCGCGCCGGAATAGGCGGCCGGTGCATGCAGTTGCATCGACCATGAGCAGCATCGCGATCCTGGGGGCCGGCCGCGTCGGCACGAGCCTCGCCCGAGCGGCCCTCGCCGCCGGCGACGACGTGACCGTGGCGGCGTCGGGCGATCCGGCGCGCATCCGCCTCATCGTCGAGATGCTCGCCCCGGGCGCCCGGGCCGAGACCGCGGCCGACGCCGTGGCCGGCGCCGACCTCGTGGTGCTCGCGGTGCCGATGCACGAGTTCCGCACGGTCGACCCCGCGATCCTCGCCGGCAAGGCGGTCATCGACCTCATGAACCAGTGGGAGCCCGTCGACGGCCCGCTGCCCGAGCTCGACGCCGCCGTCGACGGCAGCAGCACGATCGTGCAGCGGCACTTCGCCGGCGCCCGCATCGTGAAGACCCTCAACCAGCTCGGCTACCACGAGCTCGAGGAGGACGCCCGCGCGGCCGGCCACCAGCGCCGCCGCGCGCTCGGCGTCGCCGGCGACGACGCGGATGCCGTCGCGCTCGCCAGCGCCTTCGTCGAGCGGATCGGCTTCGACGCCGTGCCGATCGGCCCGCTCGCGGCCGGCGTCGCCCTGCAGCCCGGCGGCCCCGTCTTCGGCGTCTTCCACGACGCTGCCGCCCTCGCCGCGGCCGTGGAGCGCGTCGCGGCCTGAACGGCACCGCCGAGGGCACCGACCGAGCGGGCTCCGGTCGAGCGGGCTCTGAACAGGCGGGCCGCTCCGAGCTCCGACGCCCTGGCTACACTGGCCAACGCGCCCCCGTAGCTCAGCGGATAGAGCAGGAGCCTTCTAATCTCTTGGTCGCAGGTTCGATTCCTGCCGGGGGCACCGCAGGTGACGTGCGAGCCGCCCCGAACGTTGGGCTGCACTCCGGTGGAGCGATCGGTAACGTCCGGGGCATGATCTCGCGCCGCATGGCTCCCTTCCTCCTCCTGCTGCCGCTTGCCCTCGCCGGCTGCGCGACCGGGCAGCCGAGCGCGGCGCCGACAAAGGCATCGCCGGTAGCGGATGCCGCGGCAACGACATGGCTGTGCTGGGATGAACCGATCGACCCGGATCGGGCGGTCGAGGAGTACGGGATCGCCTCCCTCTCCGACACCGGGCTCGAAGCGCTCGACGGCATCGAGGTGCCGGCGATCGATCGCGACGGCGGCTGGATCGTGCAGCGTGATGACGACGAGCTGGTCGTGCTGTCGCGAGCACTCGAGGAGCCGCTGTGGTGGGCCGACGAGGTGCGCACGCACGAGACGCTGCAGGTCTTCAAGACGGGCGCCGGTGACTGGCATCTCGGAGGGCTCGGCGATTGCGCGCTCCGCGCCGAGCTACCCGGAGGCGCCGTCGCAGCATCGGTCTTCCTCGACCCCGAACGTCTGCCCGAGCCTGAGGACACGACCGTTCACCTGCTCGTGATAGAGCACGGCTGCTCGGGACACGACGACGCCACCGGACGACTGAGCACGCTGCAGCTGACGGAGACCATGGAACGAGTGGAGGTAGTGATCGCCGTGACCGAGCGCCCCGGGATCGCGACCTGCCCGACGCATCCGGCGACGCCGTACAGCATCGATCTCGAGAACCCGCTCGCCGATCGGCCGATCGTCGACGTCGCCGTACGCCCCGCGCTGGTCGCGGAGCCGTACGAGGTCGGACGCGGCATGGACTGGCCGGTCGGCGAGGAAGCGAGCTCCGAGATGCCCGCGGCGTGATGCGCGGTGACACCTCGACCCGAGGGGCTGCGTCGGTCGCGCAGCTCTGAGGTACGACGATCTTCGGCGCACCGCCGTGGAGCGCCTGCCGGGCCGAGCCTCAGAACCCCGGAGGCTCCGCCGCGGGGTCGGGGAACAGCCGCAGGTCGCGCAGGTGCTCGAAGACGATGCTGGTCTCGGTGCGGGCGACGCCCGGGTCGGCGCTGAGGTAGTCGGTGACGAAGTCGCGCAGCTCGTCGGTGTCGCGCACGGCGACGTTGACGAGGAAGTCGTCACGACCGGCGAGGTAGTAGACGTCGAGCACCTGGGGATAGCGGATGAAGCGCCGGGCGTAGTCGCGGATGTCGGAGCGCACGTCGGCCGACAGCCCGATCGAGATCATCGCCTGCAGCGGGCGGCCGATCTCGCGCATCGACACCTCGGTGCGGAACCCGGTGATCACGCCGGCGGCCTGCAGCGCGCGCACCCGGGTGAGGCAGGTGGACGGGGCGACACCCACCGCCGCGGCGAGCGCGTTGTTCGGCAGGCGGGCGTTGCGGGCAAGCTCGGCGAGGATCGCGCGGTCGACGGCGTCGAAGGAGGCGCTCATCAGGAGCCCGGCAGGTTCACGATGCGCCAGTAGCGGGAGTCCTCGCGCTGCTGGAACCAGCGCAGCCGGAAGCCGTTGTCCGTGAGCAGCCGGCGTCCTGCGCGGAAGACGACCGATCCGCCGGCGGGGATCCCCTCCCACCGCAGCGCTCCCTCGACGAGCTGCTCCGGGTCCTCCGGCAGCAGCTCCACGCGGCGTGCTGCGTGCGGTCCGTCGTTGCGCAGCAGCCAGCCGGTCGTCGACGAGCCGCTGAGCACGGTGCCGCGCAGGAAGCCGGGCATGCCGGGCACGCGCTCCTCGGCGGGGTCGGCGAGCACGCTCCAGGCGGTGGCGTCCTCGGCCGGCTGCTGTTCGCTCATCCGCTGCTCCGCATCCGCTCGGCGATCAGGCGTTCAGCAGCCCGATGACGCCGGCGACGGCGGATGCGGCGGCCAGGGCGAGCGAGATGCTCACGAGCACGATGTGCACGATGAGGAAGGGGGTGGCCTTGCCGTGCTCGTCGCGGGCCCGGGCGTCCTTGGCCACCCGCTTGATGAACTGCGGCCAGACGATCACGTTCCAGACGGCGTTGGCGAGCAGGAGCGAACTGAGCAGCACGGTCATGCGACCATCCTGGCAGCTGGCCGGGTCAGCGGGCGCTGAGCGAGTCGATGAGCCAGCCGTCGCCGTCGCGCACGAGCTCGTAGCGGTAGGCGTCCACCTGCTCCTCGTCGGAGCCCGGCGCGGTGTAGCGCTCGCTCGTGTCGACCCAGGCGATGCCGCCCTGCACGACCGTCTCCTCGATCGTGACGCGGTAGTCCTCGTAGCTCTGCAGGAAGGTGCGCTGGCTGTCGGCGAGCAGCTCGCAGTCGTCCCAGCCGAGGTCGGCGATGAAGGCCGAGGTGCCCACCGACGCGGTCGAGTCGCAGGCCCCACCGGCCCAGAGGTCGTTGTAGGCCTCGACGACGGATGCGGCGCTCGGGTCGACCGCACCGCCGGGCGCGGTCACGATCGCCAGCACGGCGCCGCCGGCGCCGACGAGCACGACCGCGCCGAGCACGCCGCCGAGCACCCAGGGCAGCGCGCGTCGCCGTCGGCGGGGCTCCTCGGCGATCACGCCGCGGGGCTCGACGGCCTCCGCCGCCGCGGTCTGCGCCGCGGCCTGCTGCCGCGCCCACGCGACGACGGGGTCGACCTCCTCGGCCGACCGGTCGACGGGGAGCGAGCGGATGGGGTCCGCGACCGTCGCGGTCGCGGCCGCGCCCGTGCCCGCTGCGGCGAGCCGCTCGCGCTCGGCGGCCTCGCGCATCCAGGGGAACTCCTCGGGCTGCTCGGGAGCGGCGATCGAGGGGGCTGCTGCTGCGGTCGAGGACGACGCTGCCACCGCGGGGTCGAGGACGTCGCCGGTCCACGCCGCGCCGTCCCACCAGCGCAGCCTGCCCGTGCCGTCGTCGTACCAGCCCGGTGCCGCCTGCGTCATTCCCGAAATCTCCATGCCTCGCGCCCCCGCGCATCCCAGTCTCCACGACGTCCGTCGCGCTGTCATCGTCCGTATACGGGGGGCGAACGGCCCGTGTCGCGCCGGCGAACCCTGGCGCGGGGCGCTGTCGGCGGCGCATCCGCTCGTCCAGGATGGCGCTGTGACGCACGTACGGTGGCAGCGGTACATCGCGCTGGGCGACTCGCTCACCGGAGGAGCCAGCGATGCCGCTCCGACGCGGCGGGGTGCCTTCGGCGTGCTCGCGGACCGCTCCGCGCCGCGCGACCGGCTCGGCTGGGCCGACCGCCTGGCCGCGATCCTCGACCGCGACGCGCTCCTCGGCGACGCGGAGCGCGGCGGGGTGGAGTTCGCGGACCTGGCGGTGCACGGGCGCCGCGTGCGGGACGTCGTCGAGGAGCAGGTGCCGCGCGCCATCGAGCTGCGCGCCGACCTCGTCTCGCTCATGATCGGCGGCGAGGACCTCATCGGCTCGCGCAGCGACCCCGACGCGCTCGCGGGGCGCCTCGACGACGGGGTCGCGGCGCTGCGGGCCTCCGGAGCGGACGTGCTGCTCGCCACGAGCTTCGACCCGCGCTCCGCGCCCCTCCTGCGCCCGCTGCGGAGCCGCGCCGCCGCGTTCAACGCGAACCTCTGGAGCATCGCGCGCGGCCACGGCACCTTCGTGCTCGACGTCTGGGGCATGCGCGAGCTGCAGGACCCGGGGTTCTGGGCCGAGGACCGCGCGCACCTCAGCCCGCTCGGCCACCGGCTGCTCGCCAGCCGCGCGGCGCACAGCCTCGGCGTCGCCTACGCCGAGGTCGGCCCGCCGCGCCTGGGGCTGCGGGCCTGACGGCGGCTCGCGGCGAACGGATGCGGGCGGCCGTGTCGCCGGCACGACCTAGACTCGTGCGCATGGCTGCTGCGATCGACCGTCTCGTCTGGATCGACTGCGAGATGACCGGTCTCGATCTGGGGGTCGACGAGATCGTCGAGGTCGCCGTGGTCGTCACCGACTTCGAGCTGAACCTGATCGACCCCGGCTTCGCGATCGTCATCAAGCCGTCGGATGCGGCGCGCGCCAACATGGGCGAGTTCGTCACGAACATGCACACCGAGTCGGGCCTCATCGAGGAGCTCGACGGCGGCGCGACCCTCGCCGACGCCGAGCAGCAGGTGCTCGACTACATCAAGCGCTTCGTGCCGCTGCCGGGCAAGGCCGCGCTGGCCGGCAACACGATCGGCACCGACCGCTCGTTCATCGCGCAGTACATGCCGCTGATCGACGCCCACCTGCACTACCGCAGCGTCGACGTCTCCTCGTTCAAGGTGCTGGCCCACGAGTGGTTCCCCCGGGTGTACTTCAACGCCCCCGCGAAGCACGGCGGCCACCGCGCCCTCGCCGACATCCTCGAGTCGATCCGCGAGCTGCACTACTACCGCCGCGCGCTCTTCGTCGCGCAGCCCGGCCCGAGCACCGAGCAGGTGCAGACCATCGCCGCCGAGGTCGTGGCGGAGTTCGCCCCGAATCTGTAATACACTCTCTGAGTTGCCGGTTCGCCGGCGACCATGGTGGGCGTAGCTCAGTTGGTAGAGCGCCGGCTTGTGGTGCCGGATGTCGCGGGTTCAAGTCCCGTCGTTCACCCCACCCGCTTCCGAGAAGCGCACGAACCCCCTGGAGCACGGCTCCAGGGGGTTCCGTCGTTCACGCCCCGAACGAGACCGAGCCGTCCTCGGCGACGTGCCAGCCGGGGTTGTGGGCGAGCTCCCACACGACGCCGTTCGGGTCCTCGACGATCGCGTGGAAGATGCCGCCGAACGCGCCCGGCGAGGGCGCGACGCGCACGCGACCGCCCGCGGACCGCATCGCCTCGGCCAGCTCGCGCACCGCATCCGGGCTGCCGACGTTGTGGGCGACGGTCACCCCGGCAATGGCCGGAACGCCGTCGAGCCCGAGGTCCTCGGCGAACTTCACCGCGTCGAAGAGGCCCAGCACCTGGCCGGGCGCGCTCTGGAAGAAGAGGATCTCGCCGGGCACGTCGAGCAGCGGGGTCCAGCCGAGCCCGTCGACGTAGAAGCGGCGCGCCGCGTCGAGGTCGCGGGTGGCGAAGGTCACGAAGTGCAGGTCCTGGCGCATGGCGGCAGGCTACGCCGCACTCCTCGAAGCCGGGCGGATGCGCGGACGGCTCCCCCGCATCCGCCCATGCCATGCTGGCGCCCGTGGAGATGAGTGCGGAGCGCTTCGAGCAGCTGGTCACGGACGAGCTCGACGAGCTGCCCGACGAGATGGTCGACGGGCTCGACAACGTCGTCTTCGTCGTCGAGGACCGGCCCGAGGACGGCTCCGAGCTGCTCGGGCTCTACGAGGGCGTGGCGCTGACCGAGCGCGGGCAGTACGGCTTCGGCGAGATGCCCGATCGCATCATCCTGTTCCGCGAGCCGCTGCTGGCGTTCTGCGACGACGAGGATCACCTGCGCGACGAGATCCACATCACGCTGGTGCACGAGATCGCGCACTTCTACGGCATCGACGACGCCCGGCTGCACGAGCTCGGCTGGGCATGAGGGCAGGGCGCGACCTCGACGAGCCGGCTCAGAGCAGCCGATCGCCGCAGTTCAGCGCCGAGCTCGGCACCATGTCCATGTCGTGCTCGCCGACGTAGCCGGGCACGAGCACCGGAGCCGCGGAATCGCTCTCGGAGGACGTGCCGGCGAAGGCGAGGATCTCGCCGGCGAAGCCCTCCGCCGTCGGGTCCTCGCGAGTGGCCCAGACGGCGAGGTAGCCGCCCTCGGAGCCGGCGGCGTCGAACACCCCAGTGAGGGTCCAGATGTCGAGCGGCTCGTACCGCGTCGCGGCGAGCTCGTCGAGCACCTGAGGGTACGGCTCGACGCCGGGCTGCTGGAAACCCGGCTCCGCGGCGATGCTCGCGTTGACCGCAGCCAGCGCCGACGATCCGGCGAGCGCACACGGCGCCGCGGACGGGCTCGGCGTACCGGAGCCGGGTGGCACCGACGCGACCGGCTGCGCGTTCGGTGCCGAGGCGGTCGCGCAGCCGCCCAGCAGCAGAGCGGACGCCGTAGCCGCGATGAGCATGGTGGTGCGAATGCTGTGATTCCCCATGCCCCGACGGTATCGGCACGGCGACGCCCGCTGAATCGTCCGCTCGGACGATCCGCCGCTGTGCGCACCCTGGACGGGGCGCGCACGACGCGAGCGGGCTAGGCCAGAATGGGGCTGATGCCCTCCTCCGCCTCCACGCTGCTGCCCGCGCCCGGTGCCCCCGGCGCGACCGGTGCGGCGCCCGAGACGGCGCAGCAGGAGGCGACGCAGCTTCGCGAGCTGCCCGACCATCCGTGGGCCCTGGTCGTCTGGGACGACCCGGTGAACCTGATGTCGTACGTCAGCTACGTGTTCCGCAGCTACTTCGGCTTCGAGCAGGCCGAAGCGCACCGGCTCATGCTGCTCGTGCACGAGGAGGGCCGCGCGGTCGTCGCGACCGGCAGCCACGAGGAGATGGAGCGGCACGTCGAGGCCATGCACGACTTCGGCCTCTGGGCCAGCTTGCAGAAGGTCGGCGGATGAGGCCGTTCCGCCGCATGGGCGACCGCCTCGACGCCGAGCTCGAGGGCGCCGAGGCGCGCCTGATCGTCAATCTCGCCGCCCAGCTCATCACGCTGCTGCGCGACCGCAGCGGCGATGCGGATGAGGCCCACAGCGTCGACAGCGAGGGCCTCGACGTCTTCGCCCGGCTCGAGCAGCGCGGGCCGCGATCGATCTCGGTCGACCCGGTGCTCGCCCGTCTGCTGCCCGACGCCTACCGCGACGACGAGCAGGCCTCCGCCGAGTTCCGCCGCCTCACCGAGCCCGGGCTCATCGACCGCAAGGTGGCGCAGCTGCGTACCGTGGTCGCCGACCTGACCAGCATCGAGACCGTGACCGAGGAGGACGCCGAGGACCTGCCGGTCGACCTCGACGAGGCCGGCGCCGTGGCGTGGCTGCGCGCCTTCACCGACCTGCGCCTCGCCCTGGCCTCGCGACTCGGCATCGAGCCCGAGACCCCGCGCGGACCGGAGGAGCCCGACGAGGACACCGTCGGCCTGCTCGCCGTCTACGACTGGCTCGGGCTCGTGCAGGAGTCGCTCGTCGCGGCGCTGCAGGGCGAGCCGCTCGGCTAGCCGACCGCCAGCAGCAGCGGCGCGAGGAACGGCAGCACGCCGCCCGTGACGAGCGCGGTGATCGCGAGCGCGAGCGCCGAGAAGGCCGCGGCCCGCGGCTCCTCGCGCAGCAGCCGCGCGGTGACGATCGCGTGCGAGCCCACACCGAGGCCGAGGCCGCGCAGGCGCGGGTCCCGGATGCGCAGCAGGTTCAGCAGCTCCGGCCCGAGCAGCGCGCCGAGGATGCCGGCGCAGAGCGTGAAGACCGCGGCGAGCGAGCCGACGCCCCCGATCGCCTCGGCCGCGGCGATCGACACCGGGGTCGTGGCCGACTTCGGCGCCATCGAGAGCGCCAGCTGCTCGTCGCCACCGAGCCAGCGCACGACCAGCAGGGCGACGACCATCGCGGCGAGCGAGCCGGCGAGCACCGCGGGCAGGATCATGACGGCCGACTCGGCGATGCGCCGCGCCTCGCGGTAGAGCGGGATCGCGAGCGCCACCGTGGCTGGCCCGAGCAGCAGTGAGAAGAGCTGCGCGCCCTGCAGGTAGCTCGCGTAGTCGATGCCCGTGAGCAGCAGCGTGCCGCCGACGAGCGCGATGGCGATCAGGATGGGGTTCGCCAGCGGGGCGTGGCCCGCCTTCGCCGCGATCCAGCGGGCGAGCACCATCGCGGCGAGGGTGAGCAGGATGCCGAGCAGCGGCGAGTCGAGCAAGGCCTGCCAGGCCGCGGCGGCGTTCACGCGGCCCTCCGCTGCGCGAGCGCCCGCTGCAGACGCAGGATGCCGGCCCCGACCCCGATGGTGACGAGCACGGCTGCGAGCCAGGAGAGCAGCACGCCGGCGACGATCGTCAGCCACTGCTCGGCGAAGAGGTGCAGGTAGAGGATCAGGCCGGCGCCGGCCGGTACGAAGAGCAGCGGCATCCAGCCGAGCAGCTCGTCCGCGGCGGCGAAGACCGAGGCCTCCGGCTTCGGGCGCACGATCAGCAGCGCCACCAGCAGCAGCGCCATGCCGACGATCGTGCCGGGCACCGGCAGGCCGAGCAGCGCGACGAGGAACTCCCCGGCCAGCTGCGCGGCGACGATGCCGAGCAGCCCCGGCAGCACCCGCCCCAAGCTCAGGCCAGCGCGCGCAGGCGCGGCGCCAGGTCGCGCTCGAACAGCTCGAGGAAGCGGCGCTGGTCGTGACCGGGCGCGTGGAAGACCAGGTGGTCGAGGCCCGCATCCGTGTACTGCTTGATCTGCTCCACCACGGCGTCGGGGTCGCTGCCCACGATCCAGCGCTTGGCGACCTGCTCGATCGGCAGCGCATCCGCCGCCCGCTCCATCTCGACCGGGTCGGTGATGTCGTGCTTCTGCTCCTTGCTCAGCGACAGCGGCGACCAGAAGCGGGTGTTCTCGAGGGCCGCCTCCGCATCCGTGTCGTAGGAGAGCTTGATCTCGATCATGCGGTCGACGTCGTCGATCGTGCGGCCGGCGGCGGCGGCGCCCTCGGCGACCGCGGGCAGCAGCTGCTCGGTGTAGAGCTCCATGCCCTTGCCCGAGGTGCAGATGAAGCCGTCGCCCGCGCGACCGGCGTACTTGGCGACGACCGGTCCCCCGGCGGCGATGTAGACGGGCACCGGCTGCTCGGGCCGGTCGTAGATGGAGGCGTCGTGGGTCGAGTAGTACTCGCCCTCGAAGCTGACCCGCTCCTCCGTCCACAGGGCGCGCATCAAGCGCACCGACTCGCGCAGGCGGGCGAAGCGCTCCTTGAACTCGGGCCAGTCCTGGGCTCCGGCGCCCCGGAAGCCGGTGGCGATCTCGTTGAGCGCCTCGCCGCTGCCGACGCCGAGGAAGACGCGGCCCGGGTAGAGGCTGCCGAGGGTCGCGAAGGCCTGGGCGATGACCGCCGGGTTGTAGCGGAAGGTCGGGGTGAGCACCGAGGTGCCCACGGTGATCGTGCTCGTGCGCTCCCCCACCGCGGCGAGCCAGGCGAGCGAGAAGGGCGCGTGGCCGCCCGTGTGCCGCCACGGCTGGAAGTGGTCGCTGACCGTGACCGAGTCGAGGCCGTGGCCCTCGGCCGCGACGGCGATCTCGACGAGCTCGCGGGGGGCGAACTGCTCTGCGGAGGCCTTCAGGCCGAGCTTGAGGGTCATGGATCGTCCTTTCCGAGCGGGCGGGGATCGACCCCAGCCTAGGACCGGCTCAGCTGCGCACGATCACGTCGGCCAGGCGGCGCGGATGCTCGCGGCCGGCGTAGCGCGCGAACTGCGCCTCCCAGCCCGGCCAGAACGGGTCGAAGGCGTCGCCGTCGCGCTCCAGCAGCCGGCGGCGGCGCTCGTCGCCGGCGGTCTCGACCCAGACGCGCAGGTCCGCGAGCGCGGCCGCGCCCGCACCGAAGGCACCGCAGCCCTCGACCACGAGCGGTCGGTGCCGGTCGAGGACCCGCGGCTCGGCGTGGGCGCCGACGCCCCAGTCCCAGCGCCGGTACCGGGGCAGACCCCCGTCGCGGTAGGGCCGCAGCACCTGCTGCGCGACCGTGCGGGCCGCGGCGTCGAGGCCGTCCCACCCGGGGTAGAGGTCGTCGAGGGCGAGCAGCTGCGCGCGCGGGACAGCCCGCGCGATCCGGGCGGCGAGGGTCGTCTTGCCGCTGCCGGCGGCGCCGTCGACGAGCACGACGTGCGGTCGGGCCGAGCGGATGCGCCCCAGCAGCCCCGCGAGCGGGTCGGCGGCGGGTGCGCTGCCGGCCGCGCTCATCCGCTCGCCCCGTCGTCGCCGCGGAGCACGTCGCGGTCCCGAGGCGCATCACCGTCGCGAGGCGGATCGCCGTCGCGGGAGGAGTCGCCGTCGCGGCGCGCGCGGCCGTCCGCCAGCCCGCCCAGCACCTCGTCCGTCGGCCCGTACGCCCCGACCCGACCGCCGCGCAGCACGGCGACGCGGTCGGCGAGCACCGCCGCCTCGCCGTGGTCGTGTGTGACGAAGACGGCGCTCGTGCCGGTGCTCGTGACGATGCGGCGCAGGTCGCCGGCGAGGCGCTCGCGCAGCTCGCGGTCGAGGGCGCTGAGCGGCTCGTCGAGCAGCAGCAACCGAGGCTCGGCGGCCAGGGCGCGGGCCAGGGCGACGCGCTGCTGCTCGCCGCCGGAGAGGCTGCTGACGTCGCGCCGCTCGAAGCCGACCAGGCCGACGAGCTCGAGCAGCTCGGCCACGCGCTCGGCGGTGCGGGCGCGGCCCGCCCGGCGCAGCCGCAGCGGGTAGCCGATGTTGCCGGCGACGTCGCGGTGCGGGAAGAGCTGGCCCTCCTGGAAGAGCAGCGCGAAGCCGCGGCGGTGCGGCGGCAGCGCGTCTATGCGCACGCCCTCGGCCGAGACGGCGCCGGCGTAGCGGTCCTCGAAGCCGGCGATCACGCGCAGCAGGGTCGACTTGCCGCTGCCGGAGGGGCCGAGCAGCGCGAGCACCTGGCCGGTCTCGACCGCCAGGTCGATGCCGTCGAGCACGGTGCGGCCGCCGAGTTCGACGCGGATGCCGGCGAGTTGGAGGGCAGGATGCATCAGAAGGCTCCCAGCGAGTTGACGCGCAGGCGCTCCACGAGCGCCATGACGAGCACGGTGATGGCGGCCAGCACCACGGAGGCCGCGATGGCCATGCCGAGGTGCTCGCCGCCCGGGCGGGCGAGCAGCCGCACGATGACGACGGGCAGCGTGGGACCGTCGGGGCGCGCGAGGAAGGTGGTGGCGCCGAACTCGCCGAGCGAGACCGCGCCGGCGAGACCGGCGGCGGCGAGCGCGGGGCGCGCACCGATGGCCAGGTCGACGCCGAGCAGCACCCGCCAGGGCGGGGCGCCGAGCGCCGCGGCGGCCTCGCGCAGCCGCGGGTCGATGCCGCGCAGCACCGGCAGCACGGTGCGCAGCACGAGCGGCAGCGCGACGAGCGCGTGGGCGATGGGGATGAGCAGCGGCGAGTCGCGCAGGTCGAACGGCGGCTGGTCGAGCGCGATGAGGAAGCCGAAGCCGACCGTGACGGCGGAGACGCCGAGCGGCAGCATGAGCGCGCCGTCGAGCACCGCGAGCAGCCGCCGTCCGGCTGCGGATCGGGGGCGGCGAGCGAGCACGAGCGCCGCGCAGAGCGCGAGCGGCACCGCGATGAGCACGGCCTGCCCGGCGGTGGCCAGAGAGGTCAGCACCGCCTGCCAGACCGGCGCGGGCATGACGTCGTTGTCGCCGCCGAGCGCCAGGTAGTTGCCGAGGCTCCAGCCGTCGAGAGTGCGCAGCGAGCGCACCACGAGCGTGCCGATCGGCAGGAGCAGCAGCGCCGCGACGACGACGGTCGCGAGGATCACCGGGGCGTCGCGCCGCCGCGGGGCTCGGGCGGCGTGGGCCACCCGGCGCTGCGCCGTGTCGCCGGCGGCTCGGGCGCGCGCCGCCACTGAGAGGGCGAGCACCACGACGAGCAGCTGCAGGATCGAGAGCACCGCGGCGCCCTGCAGGTCGAGGAACTGCGTGGTGAGCACGTAGATCTCGGTCTCGATCGTGCCGGTGCCGGGGCCGCCGAGCACCAGCACGACCCCGAAGGCGGTGGCGCAGAAGAGGAACACGACCGCGGCCGCCGAGACGAGCGAGGGCGCGAGCCGCGGCAGGGAGACGTCGAGGAAGGCGCGGGCCCGGGAGGCGCCGAGCGCCCGGGCGGCCTCCTCGGCGCGCGGGTCGAGGCCCTCCCAGGCGCCGCCGACGGTGCGCACGACGACCGCGATGTTGAAGAAGACGAGGGCGCAGAGGATGGCGGCGACCGATCCGTCCCAGCCGAGCGCTCCCAGGGGTCCGCCGTCGCGGAAGAGGATGCGGAAGGCGATGCCCACGACCACCGTCGGCAGCACGAAGGGCACGATCACGAGCGCGCGCAGCACGCCGCGACCGCGGAAGCGCAGCCGGTACAGCACGAAGGCGGCCGGCATCGCGAGCACGGCGGTGATCGCGGTCGCCGCGGCGGCCTGTCCGAGCGTGAGCCCGATCAGCCGCAGCGTGCGCTCGCGCAGCAGCGCGTCGAGCGCGCCCGCGAGGTCGAGCCGCCCCTCGGGCAGCAGGCCGAGCCCGAGCATGCGCAGCACCGGCCAGCCGAGGAAGGCGGCGATGAAGGCGACGGGCACGGCCGCCCCGAGCGCGATCGCGAGGATCGCGCCCGGGG
>JASCOA010000027.1 GCA_029959365.1 Microbacteriaceae bacterium PS02343
TTGCGCGGCCCGGGGCGGGGTCGTCTCGCCCGGCGGGGGGGCGGGTTGAGAGGACCCCGCCTACGCGGGCGCTCGCTGCGGCGTCCCTGCGCGCGTCGATCGCCCGCGCCGCCCGATCGCATCGATGATTGAGGCACCGGTCGCACGATGACGCTCGAGCGAACCCACGCACGATAGGACCACACCGCCATGAGCAACCCAGACCTCGCCCAGACCCTGCGCCGACTCGCCGATCCGACGACGGACGTGCGCGACGCCTCCATGGCCTTCATGGCGAACCTGCCGGTCTCCGGCGCGGCGATCGCCACCCTGGGCGAGCTGCTCGGGTCGGAGACGGTCTCCGCGAGCAACCCGCTCGCCGCGCAGATCGACGAGCTCCAATTCGACCTCGGCGAAGGGCCCTGCTGGGACGCGTTGCAGCACTACTCCCCCGTGCTCGCCACCGATCTGCCGACTGCTCGCCGGCGGTGGCCGGCCTTCGCACCGGCGGCCATGGAGCGCGGCATCACCGCCGTCTTCGCGTTCCCGCTCTTCATCGGCCACCTGCGCATCGGCGCCGTCGACCTCTACACAACCACTGCGACCGCACCGCTCGACGATACCCAGCAGGGGCAGGCAGCGGCCATGGCCACCGTGGTGAGCCGGCGTGTGCTTCAGCGCGCACTCGCGAACTCCATCGACATCGAGGACGATCTCGACTCGAACCCGCACTCACGGCGCATCGTGCACCAGGCCACTGGTATGGTCCTGGCCCAGCTCGACCTCGCTCCGGAAGACGCACGTCTGGTCATCCAGGGTCACGCTTTCGCGACCGGTCAAACGATGATGGTGGTGGCGCAGCAGCTCATCGACCGGACTTTGAGCTTCACGAAGACCGATTCGGGGATCGAGGAACGATGATCAGCGAGGCCGACAGCGCTCTGCTGCGCACCTTCGCGACCCTCGCCGACAGCCTGGTCGACGACTTCCAGGTCCTCGACATCCTGCAGACCCTGGTCGAGGCGTGCACCGATCTCCTCGACGTCTCCGCTGCGGGCATCCTGCTCCTCGGCACGGACGGCCACCTCGACCTCGCCGCCTCGACGAACGAGGCCAACCGCGCCGTGGAGCTCATGCAGCTCAGCGCCCAGGCCGGCCCCTGCATCGAGAGCTTCCGCACCGGTCGGATGGTCGCCGTGCCCGACCTCACCGTCGCCCCGGCGGCGTGGTCGGCGTTCCGCGACAGCGCGCTCCAGCAGGGCTTCGCCGCGACGTACGCCGTGCCGATGCGCCTGCGCCAGACGACGATCGGCGCCCTCAACCTCATGAACACCAGCAGCGCCACCATGGACGAGCACCACCTGCTCACCGCGCGCGCACTCGCCGATGTCGCGACCATCGCCATCCTGCAGGAGCGGACCATCCGCGAGCACGACACCCTCGCCCGGCGGCTGCAGACCGCACTCGACTCGCGCGTCGTCATCGAGCAGGCCAAGGGCGTCATCGCCCATACCCACGGCACCAGCATCGAGGACGCCTTCACGATCCTCCGCGACTTCGCGCGCGCCAACCGCCGCCCGCTCAGCGACATCGCCGACGCCGTCGTCCGACGGCAGCTGAACCTCCCCCGCTGAGACGACCGCTCCGAGACCGGCCGTCAGCCGCGCGCGCTGCGGACGATCTGCTCGAGGCGGCCGAGGTAGGCGTCGAACTCCGCACGCCCCTGCGGCGTGAGCGCGATGCGGCGTCCTCGCCGGTCGGACTCGTTCGGGCTCACCGTGATCACCCCGGCGCCGGCGAGGGCCGAGAGGTGCTTCGAGAGCCCCGACTTGCTCGCACCGGTGAGGTCCAGCAGGGCTGAGAACTCGATGTCGGCGGCGGGCGCGAGGGCCGAGAGCAGGGCGAGGCGTGCTGGTTCGTGGAAGAGCGGGTTCAGCGGCCCGCGGTTCGAAGCCCGCTCTCCGGCTGCCCTGTCAGGCACGGTCGCGCCCCGTGACGGCCGAGTCGGGACCCCCGGACGCCAGGCGGCGCAGCGCGGGTTGGAAGGCGGCGAGGACGAGCACGGCCGAGGCGAGCCCCGCCAGCGTGTTCGGTGCGAGCCAGTCCTGCGACCGGGCGAGCAGCTGGACGAGCAGGTTCGCGACGACCGCGGCCGCGACCGCGGCGATCAGGAGCACGATGCCGATGCGATCCGAGCCGTCGAGGCGCAGGCGCACGGGACGGATGACGGCGAGCCCGATGAAGCCCAGCGCGACCAGCGCCAAGAGCCAGAGCATCTCGAGGTCGACCACGGCACCGAGCGCCGTGACGAGTGCGGCACCCGCCACCGCCGCCGCGAAGGCCCCCCGCCGGGCGGACCGCCGTCCGATCGATCGTGCCGTGGCCAGGCGCTGCTCCGCGTCGTTTGCGTCCATGACTGCCTCCTCCATTCGTTGCTTCACAGGAAACTACGCGATTGTTTCCTGACCCGTAACGAACCTGAGCGAGTTCGGAGGGTGCAGCGGTCCGCATCCACGCCGCGCGCGGGGGCCTCCGGGTTCGCGGCAGCGCGCGCCGGACCCGGTCGCAGGGTGACTCCCGTCCGAAGCGCGTCTCGGACGGGACGCCGGTCCTCCGATCCCCGAACCGCGCGCTCAGCGAGGGACTCCGCTGCGGCGAGGACGGCGACATCAGCGGATCGGGGTCGTCACGTGCCCAGCGCGGAGTCGTCGGCGCGGCGGAGCAGCGGTCAGGACCCGGTGCCCTCGGGTTCCGGTGCGGGCATCGCGTACGTGTCCTCGATGAGCGACCGCATACCGGTGAACAGCCGGATCACCGGCTCGAGGCTCTCAGCGGGGAGCTCGGAGAGCAGGGCTCGGATCTCGCCGTCGAAGGCCGTGATCTGCGCGGCGATCGGCACCGCGGCCGGTCCCGTCCTGAGGTGGAACGCCCGACGGTCGGCCGGCACCGCGACCCTCCGCACCAAGTGCCTCTCCTCGAGCTCCGTGGTCAACGTCGAGGTGCCCGCGGGGCTCAACCGCAGCAGACGCTGCACATCGACCTGCCGCAGCGGTGCGCCGCTCAGGTCGGCACGGAGGATCGCGACGAGCGCGAGCATCGAGGAATGGGACAGCTGCGCGATGAGGCCGGCTCGACGCCAGAGGTCCAGGTCCCGATTGCGCAGCAGCACGTACTCGTGAAGAGCAGCGTCGACTCGAGCTGACCGCTCATCGTCATCACTCGATTGCGTCATAGCTGCACCGTAGGAGACGACGCACCGCGGCGCCAATCGGCCTGCGATCGGCATCGGGTCCGCCTGATCGCTCGAGCCCGGCACCCTCGGCGCCTCGGGCTGACTGCGCATCACTGGAACCGTGGAAGCAGGCGGCGAAGCCCGGCAGCCCTTTCCGCGATCGGCGCTGCAGCCTCACTGCGGCGACCTGCCCGCCCGGTGGACGGGCAGGCGACCGAGAATCGCGCTGACGCGGGAACCGTCTCGACAAGCCCATCAGCGCTCGCCCTCAGACACAACCTGGTCTCCCAGCGCAGCGCGCCGACGCGTTCGGGTGCTCTTAGACCCAGGTCCAGGTTGCGAGGACGGACTCGGCGATCTCCATTCGAGTGTCATCGTCGACCGTGTCGCTGAAGGAGAAGGTGGCGATGTAGGTCTGGTCGGCGCCGTTGAGGTAGTACTGCTCGATGACGTAGCTCAGACCCCCTTGGCTGAAGTCGGCGCTGATTCGTGCAGCTTCGCCGTCCGCGACGCGGACGCGATCCTCGAGCTCGACGTCGGTCGCACCGGCAGCCTCGAGCTCGTCGACGCCGGCCTGCTCGGCCTGATCGATGGTGATGAGACCTGCGGGGCTCAGCAGCACGTTCACGTTGTCGGCGAAGCCGTCCTGGTCGGTCAGGTCCGCGGCGAGGGAGTCGAGGCCCTCGCTGGCGGCGTCCATGCCGTCCGGCACACCCCAGCTCTCCGGGACGGAGTAGCTGTAGCCGTCCCCGGTGATCGTCTCACCGGCGGCAGGCGCTGTCTCGATCTCGTCGGCAGGATCCGCAGCCGTTCCCGCGCAGGAGGCGAGGAGGAGGGTGGCAGCCGCCGCGACGGAGATCAGTGCTGTGCGCTTCATGCTTCGAAGGTATTGGCGGCACAGGGTGCACCAGGGAGTGCTCACCGCTGGCGTCAAGCCAGACGGCTCGTGCAGAGCAGCTGGTACAGCGTGCTCGCGCTCAGGTGGCGCGGTGGACCTCGCGCCGGTGAGCGACGGTGAGCGACGGTGAGCACGAGGATCACAAGCCGGCAGTCCTCGATGTCGTAGACGATGCGATAGTCGCCGACCCGCACCCGCCATGCACCGCCCACGTTGACGAGCATCTTCGCGGCCGGAGGGCGCGGCTCGTCGGCCAGGAGTTCGATGGTGGCTTGGATCTTACGTCGGGCCTGCGTGTCGAGCTTGCGGAACTGTCGCAGCGCGGAGGGTGCGACGTCGATCTGGTGGCTCACTGCGGGCCGAGCTCCGCCTTCACTTCATCCCACGGGATGGGGGTCGCGGCAGTCTCCTCGAGCTCTCGGCGCGCCGCCGCGGCCGCTTCGGCGTCGGCGGCGTCCTCAGCGAGCTCGAGCAGCCGGTCGTACTCATTGGCGTCGACGATCGCTACGACGCGGCGGCCGTGGCGCGAGAGATAGACGGGCTCGTGGCCGAGGTGGGCGCGGTCGACCAGCGCGCCGATTTGCTGCTTCACTTCGGAGATCGCCAACACATCAAACATGCGGAAATCGCATCATTTGACCTATCTGACCTTTTTGAGACAGTAGGTCGAATGGACTGATAATCTCGCTGATGTCGGAATCGAGCTGATCGACCCATTTCCACCACTGCCCTATCGGGCGCGGTAACGCTCCAGCAGCTCGGCCGAGAGGCGTCCACGGGGCGGCACGTCGACGCCCTGCTCGAGCAGCCAGGCACGCGCGGCTGACTGCTCACCGCTCGGCGCCGACGACGTCCTTGGTCCGCGGCCGGCACGGTCGGTCCTACGCGCGGCACCGATGAAAGGCTCGAGCGCTTCACGGAGGTCCGCGGCTGAAGCCGGCGCGAGGTCGATCTCGTAGGCGGCGCCCTCGAGCGCGAACGTCACGCTCACGGCGTCGGCGCCGAGCTCGGCGCCGGTGAGGTCGTCGATGAGAACGGTGCTGGTGCGCTTAGCCATGCGCTGACCCTAGCGAGCGGTGCCTCCGCAGGCTCAGTTCCCCGCGGCGTAGCCTGAACCTCATGAGCGGCACGCTCGAGGACCTCCTCTCCCAGGACTCGCAACGCATCTGGCAGGCCTCGTGGGAGATCATCACGAGCCGGGATGTCGATCTGCTCGAGCAGCTTCGAGCCGCACTCCCCCAGATCCGTCAGGCTACCGCCGACCTCGAACTCGGCGGGCTCATCACACCCAACAGCGCGACCCTCGAGCACGCCCTCGCCAAGGTGCACGGATGCCGATCGTGGAAGTGCTGGTGCGACGACTACCCCCGACTGCTGCAGTTCGACCCGAACCGCTAACAACAACGCGAACACGTCCGCATCGTCGACGAGGACCTCACCTACTGGCCAGGCTCCTCCGTAACGGTCTGCACCGTCTGCGGCCAACGGTTCAACGTCGACGGCGGAGAGCACCACAGCGTCTGGTGGAAGTGGACTCGCGACCGAAGTTCACGCCCAGGAGCTGCACCGGTCTCGCAGTGAAGCTGACCGGTGCCGACGGAATGTGGCTTATCGGAAGGTCGTCGGTCTCGTTGCCAGCAGTGACCATCGCCGTCTCCGATCACTAGGTTTGAGGAATGTTCCGTCGCGACGCTTCAACGATCGCCACCGCTGCGATCGTTCTCGCTCTTGTCGGTTGCAGCGACGCACCAGCGCCAGACTCGGAGACCGAGGCAGCAATCCAGACATGGAGCGCCGACCTCGAAGCCTCGCTCCCGAACGGCGTCAGCACCATCGGTGGCAGCGCGTCCTTCGACGACGAGCCGACCGAAGGCACGCGAATCGACTTTGAGACTTCAGCATCATTCGACCGGCTGGAGTTCTCGTGCTTCGGCGACGGAACGATGGACCTCGCGGTCACCGCTGTAGCAACGGACGGAACCACCGGCTCGAGCATCGAAGAGCTCCATTGCGACGAGAGCCCTCACATGCTTGAGCGCGCACTTAACTCTGGTGCGCTCGAATCGTTAGCCGCTGACGCCTACAACAGCTCCGATCAGAGCGCCTGGCTCCTCATCGCCCACCCCATTGAAGACGATTAGCGCTGTCTTCACGTGGCCGAAGCCGAGGCTGCGGGCCTCGGCGGGCAGGGTCGTCCCGTGACCACTCCAGGCGGAACAGGCATTATCGGCGTCGCGGCGCCAACGGCCCGTTAGCAAGTGAGTCAAAGACCACTGCGGCGATCAGGATCTAGCGCAGCAGCACCTTGCGGAGCCCCTCGTGCGACTCGCTATAGCGGGCGGCCACGTCTGCCGGGACATCAAACGCGATGGTCAGTTCCATGGAGATGTTTTCTCCTGACTCGAGCGATGCGCTGAGGCTGTCCATCCGCTTCTGGAAGTCCTGCACAAAATCACGAATAGCCTGCACTGGTTGGTTTGCATAGTCCGCTAGAGCACGAAAGGCAGCACGCCCTTCGTCTGTGGACGTCGTCGCAGCCCGCAAACGGTATGACCAGTCCAAGAGTTCTTCATAGATGGCCATCATTCTTTCTGCGAGATACTCGATCAGCTCGGGTTCCCCCGGCTCTCCGGGCTCCCCCATCGCATGCGTCTGCGCCGGGCCGAGCAAGAGCTCTTCGAACGTTTCCATAACGCCGCTGATCCGAGCGAGCTCAGCCTGCAGGTAAGAAGTAAGTTCTCCGGTCTCGTGAAATACGCTTCCGAGCGCAAACTTCATTCGATGGTCGTTGTACTTACTGCTTCGCGCTTCGACGCCACTGGCTAACCAATAGCTGAAGGCGAGATACTCCCACCCCGCAGGGCGCTCTCCGAGCACGATCGCAAGCTCTGTTGCGGCCCGCGGAGCTCGGCCGTTGAAAAGGCTGCTGAATTCAACTGGCGCCCCCAGCTTTTGCGCTACAGCTTGGGCGATACCGGCGGGGCCCTCCACGTGTGCCTCCAAGAACCCGATGCTCTCTCGAACTCCGGGGAGACTCGTGGAGTCAATGCGCACTGGCAGCAAGTACGAACTCGACTGCTCGAGCGCCCTTTGCAAGACACTGCGTCGTTCGAGGCGAGTCCAGGCTTTCGCTGCGTAGTGCTTGGAAATGAACATTAGGGCGAAGCGGGCACGATGCTCATACACCTGGGTGAAGAATTCCGTGAGGTCCTCGCCCCACATTTCTGCTTTTGCATCCTCGTCATAGAAGACCGTGAAGTCCGACTTCTTGAGCAAAGAAACCACCTCAAGAACGAACTCTCGATCTTCTCCCGCGAAGGTAACTGCGACGTCGTAGTCGTATGGCAAGCGATCCCCTTAGAAATGATGTCGAGCAGCCTGTCTGCGGAATCTCGTCGATGCAGGCGAGAACAGAATAGGTCGCTTCGGCCAGATCTCGCAGCACCTTCGACAACCCGGGAGAGTGCGCAGGCTGCGAAGCAAGAAAGAGACACCGGTGCACTAACCAACTAGCCCGCTCGACAGGGACCGTCCTGCAACCCTTGGCTTACGCGACGTCTCGAGGGAAGCTCGGCGAGCTCACCGCCACGCTAGGAGAATGCAATGCACGCAATTCCCGTAGCCATGTGCCGCAACCACTCCCCCGCAGTCCGGTAGCGGGTCTCGGTTCTGCGACACCGTCGAGCTCGAAGCCGAGCTCATTGACTGATCGGAGCTCGCTCGTGACGAAGACATCGAACGCGGCGCATCCCAGAGCGCGGCGAACCACTCGGACGTGGCTCGTCGGCGCCGCGCTCGGCGCCTCAGGTTGGCTCCTGGGCGTCCTGATCGTCAGGGTCGGGCTCGGCGTCACCGATGCGCTGCCCTACGGCTCTGGCAGCGAGGTCGCCTACGTCGTCCTCGCGACGGTCGCCGGGCTCTGCGCGCTCGTCGGCACGGTGCTCGGCATCACGCGCGTGTGGCGGGCAGGCCGATCACCGAAGCGGCGCGGAGTCGACCAGCCCTGAGCGGTTGCGGTGCCCTGCGCGGCGCTCGGTGATGAGGAACACCACCAGGAGCACGACGCCGACGAGGATCACGACGATGTTCCCGAGTCCAGCGAGGGGCCCGAGGGCGCCGGGCGCCGGGTACGCCCCCTGCATGAAGATGCTGGGGTCAGTGCTCGCGTGCAGCAGGATCGGCGCGATGATCGTGCCCGTCACCCGCAGCGCCAGGTACATGCAGAAGCCGAAGAAGAACGTGTAGAGCAGCTGCAGCGCGGTCGCGGTGACCGACTGGCCGAGGAACAGGTTGAACGAGTGCAGCAGTGCGAACAACGCCGCCGAGACGAGACCGACCGCGATCTCGGACCGACCCGACGAGCGCATGATCCGCACGACGTAGCCGCGGGTCAGCACCTCCTCGGCGAAGCCGATGAACAGGCCGGTGAGCAGCCATGCCGCGACCCAGTCGAAACCGGCGGCGTCGTAGTCGATGCTCGCGAAGCGCATGAGGTTGAACACCAGCACGACCGCGACGGCGATCCACATCCAACCCGACCCGCGAACCAGCTGCCGGGCGAACAGGCCGCGCAGCCAACCGACCGACGCGCCGAAGCCGACGAGGATCAGGCATCCGATCAGCACCGGGACCGCGATGAGCACCAGCACGTAGCTGACCGACCCGTCGTCGCCGATGAACGGCACGAACGGCGCCATCAGCAGGGACGCCGGCTCGTAGAGCGCGAGGTAGGCGACCGCGAGGATCAGCGCCTTCCACCACCGCCCGTTCTCCCAGAAGCGAGCCCATCCCGAACGCGTCGCGGTGTCATTCATGCGCTCAGTAAATCAACAGCTTTCAATCGAACACAAGCGAGGCTCATTTCGAACGAGCGGCTGCTAATCCACCGCGACGCCCGGAATCACGGCCTCCACGCTCGCCAAGCCCTTCGCCGCGCGACGCTCCTTCGCGCGGTAGAGCGTGGTGCGGCTCACCCCGAAGAGCTCGGCGACCTCGGCCGGGGTCTGCTCCCCCGCATCTAGCAGCGCGAGCGCGTGCGCTTCCTGCGCCGGCTTCAGCTTCGGCTTGCGGCCTTGCAGCCTGCCCTTTGCCTTGGCGATCGCCATGCCCTCCTTCGTGCGCTCCCGAATGAGGTCCGATTCGAACTCCGCGAACGTCGCCAGCAGCGAGAAGAACATGCGCCCCATCGGGCTCGACGGATCGTAGGTCTGACCGCCGATCTGCAGCGCAACGCCCTTCGCGGTGATCGCGTCGGCGAGGTCGTGGAAGTCGCGGATCGATCGCGCGAGGCGATCGAGCTTCGTGACGACGAACGTGTCGCCTGAGCGGGCGGCCGCGAACGCCTGCTCGAGCGCAGCGCGCCCGGCCCTCGTTCGCCCGGTGCGACCTGCATCAACGTAGATGCGCTTCTCTTCTACGCCGGCAGCCAGCAGCGCCTCGCGCTGCGACTGCGCATCCTGCTTCGACGTCGACACCCTCGCGTACCCGATCAGCAAAGTGACCTCTCCCCCGGCGCCGACTCGTGTTTCGATAAAGGCACCGTCACCGTACAAATTATCGTACGGGTCTATCGTCCAGCATCGATCCCAGCAATGGCGGGCCAGCGCCACGAGCCCGAAAGGTGTACGGAGAGGGATGGTCTATCGCACAGCGCGCTTCCGGAGGATCAGCGCGATCGCGAGAACGATGGCCCCCACAACAGCACCGAGCATCGAAGCCGACATCACCGCGAAATCGCCAGGGAGCATCGCGCACGCCGCGGGAGAGTCGTCGTAGGGACAACTCCTCCATGGCTGGAACAGATAGACGACCGTCAGCACCACCCCGACAAGCATCAGAGCAGCCCCAAGCACCATCAGGGTGATTCGCAGTCGTCCAACCATGCCTCGACGCTACGGACAGGCTGCTTCGACCGAATCGCTCTAGAGGTTGAGCCGCAGTCTCAGCGGCGACTAGTCGCATGCGCGGCCGCCATGGTCTATCGCACACCGCCGGATTGCGATGAGGCACGATTGAGCGCATGTCGCGCCCATCACTCCCGCTTCAACCGTTCGGTGGGCTCGACGATGAAGACCTGCCGCTGATGATGGCGAAATCCTGGGCCGCACAGACGAGCGAGCTTCTGGCTCTCGCGAAGCAACGCAGAAAGACCTTCCGAGCGGTCGACAACATGTACGAGCGCAACGACGGCGACGGAATCACGGCCGAAGCAGTTGGCGAAGCGCTGCGTTCGGCGTGGACAACCGAAACGCTGCTCGTGTTCAGCGCATCACAGTTGGAGATATGGACGGCCAAGCTCTACCGAGCCAGGCAACGCAGGGCCGCTCCGCCGCACCCGCATCTCACGGCTCTGCGCAACGCGCTTGCACACCTCGAAGAAGCGGACTTTGACGATGAGAATTGGATCGCGACGCCCCGGAAAGCGGTAAGTGCGAAATGCGGCATTGGGGCGCTCCCCGATGCGGAGCTGTTCATCGGTCTCAGTGGCGACGGGAAATTGTTCGGCGTTCTGACTCATTCGGAGCTCGAGGCCCTCGTTGAACGTCTGCTCGGCGAGCTCGCACAAGAACTCGACGACTACGGCAGCGACTGGTTCGTGGAGTACGGGCGGGACTGAACCTTCCGCATCCCACCCCCGCACGCCTCGGCAGTCAGCTAACGAACTCCTTGGCGATCGCGGTCGCGACAGCCTCGCGTAGCGGTCGCACACTGTCGACGTCCCAGGCCTCGGGGTCGGGGAACGACCACTCGACGAGGTGCTTCGGGGTGCCGGGCAGCTGCAGCCCGGGCTTCATGGCGACCACGACGTCGGCGTCGTCGATGTCGGCGGCGGTGACGGCGCGGGGCGCGTTGCCGGTGATGTCGATGCCGAGCTCGGCGACGGTCGCGGCGATCGCCGGGTTCACGGCGTCCGCGGGTGCGAACCCGGCGGAGTCGACCGTGTAGCGGTCTCCGGCGAGGTGTTGCAGCAGCGCGGCGCCGAGCTGCGAGCGGCCGGCGTTGTGCTTGCAGAGGAAGAGGACGGTGGGCTTGCTCATGCGCTGTACTCCTGGGTGATGGTGCGGCTCCACTGCTGGGTGGCGGCCTGGACGGCGTCCCACGGCGAGCCGAGGGGCGGGGTGTACGAGAGGTCGAGGTCACTGACCTGTTCGACGGTGAGACCGGCGAACAGCGCGGTGGCGTAGGTGTCGACGCGCTTGGCGGTCTCGGTGCCGAGCCGGCCGACGAGCTGCGCGCCGAGGAGTCGCCGGTCGGTCTCGTCGCCGGTGATGCGGATCGTGATGGGCTGCGCACCCGGGTAGTAGCGCTTGTGGTCGTCGGCGACCGCGCTGACGGTCCGCGGGGTGAGTCCGGCCGCTGCGGCTTCGTGGTCGCGCAGGCCGGTGCGGGCGGCGACGAGGTCGAAGACCTTCACGACCTGGGTGCCGACGCTGCCGGCGAAGCGGGCGGTGCCGCCGATGGCGTTCTCGCCGGCCACGCGGCCCTGCTTATGGCTCGTGGTGCCGAGCGGCAGGTACGTCTGACCCAGCAGGCGGTGGTGGGTGACGATGCCGTCGCCGGCCGCCCACACATTCGGCAGTCCCGTACGCATGGTCTCGTCGACGACGACCGCGCGGCCGGCGCCGAGGCGGGCGCCGGCGCGCTCGAGCAGGTCGGTGTTGGGGCGCACGCCGACAACGACGAGCACGACGTCGGCGGTGCGGCTGATGGGCTGACCGTTCCGGGTGCCGTGGACGGTGAGGCCGGCGGTGGTCTTATCGATGCCGGCGACGGTGGTGCCGGTGAGGACGTCGACGCCGTGCGCGTCGAGTTCGCCGTGCACGAGCGCGCCGAGCTCGGCGTCGAGGGTGGAGAGCACTTCGCCGCCGCGCTGGATCTGGGTGACCTGCAGGCCGCGGACGGTGAACGCTTCAGCCATTTCGAGGCCGACGTACCCGGCGCCGACGATGATCGCGGTCTTCGGGTCGCGCTCGTCGAGGAACCGCTCGAGAGCGAAGGTGTCGCCCATCGAGTGCATGACGTGCACGCCGTCCTCCGGCGTCAGGTCGCCGAGCCCGGCGATGCCGGCGTGGGAGGGCAGAGCGCCGGTGCCGACGATCAGTTCGTCGTAGTCGATCGAGGAGAGGCTGCCGCCCTGATCGCGGACGGTGAGGGCTCGGCCGGGCACGTCGATGCTGGTGGCGAACGTGTTCAGTCGAAGGCGCATGCCGGTGGCCTCGAGGTCGGCGTGGGTGCGGTGCGCGAGCGACTGCCAGGGCTGCACCTCGCGGGAGAAGTAGTACGGGATGCCGCAGATGGAGAAGTTCGGGTAGGCGTCGGCGACGACGACCGTCACGTCCACGTTCGGGTCGAGCTCGCGGGCGCGCAGCGCGGCGGAGATTCCGGCGTCGCTGCCGCCGATGATGGCGAGGTGCATGAGGGGTGGCCTTCCGGTCAGGGGCGGATGCGCGATGCCAGGCCGTCGGCCCGCATCGTGGTGGAGGCGGACGCCGGCTGCACGAACAGCAGCCGCGCCAGGAGCGCGCCGATGGCGGCGCCGACGATCTGCGCGGCCAGGAACGGGAGCACCGAGGTCGGTGCGATGCCGGCGAAGGTGTCGCTGAACATGCGGCCGATCGTCACGGCCGGGTTCGCGAACGACGTCGACGAGGTGAACCAGTACGCCGCGCCGATGTAGGCGCCCACCGCCCACGGCGCGTGCGCGGTGCGGCCGGTGCGCACGAGCGCGCCGATGACGAGCACGAGACCGGCGGTCGCGACCACCTCGGCCAACCACACCCCGGCACCGCCCCGCTCGGTCGTCGAGAGCGCCGCCGGCACCTCGAAGAGGGCGTTGGCCAGCAGCGCCCCGCCGATCGCGCCGATGATCTGCGCACCGATGACCAGCAGAGCCCTGCCGGCTCCGGCCGGGGTTCGCGCGGTGCCGATGGCATCGACGGCGGTCACCACGGGGTTGAAGTGCGCACCCGAGACCGGGGCGAACACGAGGATCAGCACCGCCAGGGCCAGGGCGGTCGCGATGGAGTTCTCCAGCAGCTGCAAGCCAGCGTCCGACGGTGAGAGACGGGAGGCGGCGATGCCGGAGCCGACGACGGCGAGCACGAGCGCGCCGGTGCCGATGAGTTCGGCAGCGGCGGCGCGCAGCGCGGCGCGGAAGGGGTTGATGGGGTGCATGTCGGTCCACATCTTGACGACCTTTAATCGCTCAGTCAAGATTGAGTCAATGAACAACGAGCGAAGTGACCTCGAGGTGCGGGCCGCCCGGCACGCGGCACTGGCCGATCCCGCGCGGCTGCGGATCGTGGACCTGTTGAGCCTGGGCGATCGGTCACCGCGGGAGCTGCAGAATGCGCTCGGCGCTGCCTCGAACCTCATCGCGCACCACCTCGGCGTGCTCGAGCGGGAGGGCATGATCGTGCGCACCCGCTCGGAGGGCGACAAACGGCGCAGCTACGTGCGCCTCGTGCCCGAGGCCACCGCGGGCCTCGGCCCGTCGGCGGCCGCCGCGGCGCGACGGGTGCTGTTCGTCTGCACCGGCAACTCCGCCCGCTCGCAGCTGGCCGCCGCGCTCTGGGAGCACCGCAGCAGCATCCCCGCCGTCTCCGCCGGAACGAAGCCCGCCGCGTCGATCGCCGCCGGCGCGGTCAGTGCGGCGATGCGGCACGGGCTGCAGCTGCCGGACGTCGCCCCACAGCACATCGATGCCGTGCGCGCAGACACTGACTTCATCGTGACCGTCTGCGATGCCGCCCACGAAGCGCTGGCCGGGGCCGACGCGCTGCACTGGTCAGTGCCGGCGCCGGGTGCGGCGGGCACGGATGCGGCCTACGACGCGACCTTCGACGAGCTGGCCGAGCGCATCGACGCGCTCGCGGGCAGGCTCGCGCCCGCCTGATCAGACGCTGCTGATCGTGCCGGCCAGGGCACCGAGCGCGCCGGGCACGAGCGAGTAGTACGCCCAGGTGCCGCGCTTCTCGCGGCGGAGCAGGCCCGCCTCGACGAGCACCTTCAGGTGATGCGAGACCGTCGGCTGACTCAGACCCACCGGTTCCGTGAGGTCGCACACGCACACCTCACCGTCACCGCTCGCGGCCACGATTGACACCAGGCGCAACCGCGTCGGGTCCGCGATCGCCTTGAGCGTTCGCGCGAGCGCCACCGCAGCGTCTTCGGCCAGCGGCGCCCGCTCGGGCACCGCGCAGCACGCAGCCTGCTCGGTCGGCGCTTCGGTGATCGTCACGCGCCCATCGTCCCACATATTGACAATCATCGATATCTGCGGACATGCTCGTGCATCGATATACATCGATGCATGGAGGTTGGGATGACGATGACGCTGACGGTGCCGTCACGCACCGATGAGACTCGCCTGCGGGGTCTGCCGGTCGTGGTGATCGGGGCCGGCCCGGTCGGGCTCGCCGCGGCCGCGCAACTGCTCGAGCGCGGCATCGATGCCCTCGTGCTCGAGGCCGGCGACAGCGCCGGCGCCGCGGTGCAGCGCTGGGGCCGCACACGGCTGTTCTCCCCGTGGGAGTACCTCATCGACGACGCCGCAGCCCGCCTGCTGGATGCGACCGGGTGGGAGTCCCCGCGGGCGAGCGCCCTGCCGACCGGCCGCGAGCTCGTCGACGACTACCTGGCCCCACTCGCCGGGACGCCCGAGCTCGCTGCGCGCATCCGCTACGGCACGCGCGTCACCGCCGTCTCCCGGCAGGGCATGGACCGCACCCGCTCCACCGGCCGCGCCGCGACCCCGTTCCTGCTGCGCACCCTCCAGGGCGCCGAGCACGGTGAGCTGCTCGCGCGGGCGGTCATCGACGCCTCCGGCACCTACGCCACCCCGAACCCGCTGGCTTCCAGCGGCCTCGACCTGCCTGGCGACGAGGACTTCCGCGACCTGGTGACGCACGCCCTGCCCGACGTGCTCGGCGCCGACCGCACCCGGTTCGCCGGCCGCCACACGGTCGTCGTCGGTGCCGGCCACTCGGCCGCGAACACGCTGCTCGAGCTCGCCGCCCTCGCCGAGCAGGAGCCCGGCACGACGATCACCTGGGCGATCCGCGGGGCCAACCCCGTGCGCGTGTTCGGCTCCGACACCGACGAGCTCGCCGAGCGCGGCAAGCTCGGCGGCCGCGTCCACGACCTCGTGCGCACCGGGCGCATCAGCATCATCGACGCATTCGAGACCGACCGGCTCCAGCGCGACGGCGACCGGGTGCGCCTGGTCGGCCGCCGCGGCGGCGCGCACGCCCGCATCGCGGCCGACGTCGTCGTGAACGCGACCGGGTTCCGCCCGGACCTGGGCATGCTGCGCGAGGTCCGCACCGCCCTCGACGACATCGTGGAAGCACCTCGCCTGCTGGCGCCGCTCATCGACCCGAACCTGCATTCCTGCGGCACCGTCACCCCGCACGGCGTCGTCGAGCTCACCCACCCGGAGCCGAACTTCTACATCGCCGGCATGAAGAGCTACGGCCGCGCCCCGACCTTCCTGCTCCTGACCGGCTACGAGCAGGTGCGCTCGATCGCCGACGAACTCGCCGGCAACCATGCTGCTGCCCGCACCGTGCAGCTGACCCTGCCAGCGACCGGCGTCTGCAGCACTGACATCGGCAGCGCCAGCGGTGACGCCTGCTGCAGCGCCGAGCCCGCCGCGGTCCCGGCTGCTGCGCTCCTCCCGGTGCCCGGCGTGATCCCCATAACGCGTCCGACGAAGGCCGCGACCGCAGAGGGCGGCTGCTGCGCGCTGGCCGCGCCGGTCGAGGTCGTGAGCGCATCGCGCTGATGACGTAGGGGCCACTGGCCTGCACCCGCCGCGACGCCGTCCTCGTCGAACGACGCACCGGAAGCCCCCCACGGTCGTCGATCTCCTCTCCCTGCTGCCGACGACCATCCCGTCCAGGAGTTCGCCGATCGCGACGGTGACAGCGGTCCGTCGCGCCCTTCCCGCAGCCGCACCCCGCTCGGTCCGTCGCGCGAGCGATCCGACACGACGGCTGGCGCTGATCCGCGCTCCGCAGGGGCGTCCTCCGAGAGCGCGTTCCGTCGGTGACTCCCCATCGCGCCCGCACTGGCGTTCCATGTACACGAACACCTCGGAGGTATGCATGACTTGGAACGAGAGCACGCTCGCGCGCATCGTGAGCGCCGATGATCTGAAGATCTCGCCTCTCCGCGCCGATGGCGAGACCTTCGGCACCCCGACCTGGATCTGGTCGGTCGCCGTGGGCGACGACCTGTACGTGCGCGCCTACAACGGACCTCGTTCGCGCTGGTACCGCTCGGCGATCGAGCAGGGCGCCGGGCGCATCCACGCCGCAGGCGAGGTGTTCGACGTCACCTTCGAACAGGCCGCCGGTGACGTCGAGGCGCTCGTCACGCTCGCCTACGAGCAGAAGTACCGCGGCAGCACCTACCTCCCCCCGATGATCGCCGCGGGCCCCGCGTCGGCCACCGTGCGCATCCGACCCCGTGCGTGACGCCCCGCACTCCCCCACCCACGAGAAAGGCACCTCATGAAGGCCACCCTGATGTACAAGTCCGGCGATGTCCGCGTCGTCGAGGTCGACGAGCCCACCCTGCAGGAGCCGACGGATGCGATCATCCGCGTCACCTACGCCTGCGTCTGCGGTAGCGACCTGCACCCCTACCACGACCTCGGCGACACCCCCGAAGGACGCCGCATGGGCCACGAGGCCATCGGCGTCGTCGAGCGGATCGGCGACGCGGTCACGACCCTCGACGTCGGCGACACCGTCATCGTCCCCTTCGCCTGGTCCGACAACACCTGCGCGTTCTGCCGGGACGGCATGACCACCAACTGCGTCCACGGCGGGTTCTTCGACGGCGCATCCTCGGCCACGCAGGCCGAGAAGCTGCTCGTGCCGCAGGCCGACGGCACCGCGGTCGCCATCCCCGCCGGCACCGACGAGGCGCTCATGCCGTCGCTGCTGACCCTCTCCGACGTCTACCTCACCGGCTACCACGCCGCGGTGCGCGGAGACGTCGCGCCCGGCAAGACCGTCGCCGTCATCGGAGACGGCGCCGTGGGCCTCTCCGCAGTCCTCGCAGCGAAGCAGCTCGGCGCCGAAACCGTCATCCTCATGGGCCGCCACCAGAGCCGCACCGACCTCGGCCGCGAGTTCGGGGCGACGCACGTGGTCGCCGAGCGCGGCGATGAGGGCGTCGCGAAGGTGCTCGAGCTCACGGGCGGCGAAGGCGTGCACGTCGTGCTCGAAGCCGTCGGCCACATGCCCGCCTACGAGCAGGCCTACGGCATCGTCCGCCCGGGCGGCACCATCAGCCGCGTCGGTGTGCCCCAGTACGAGGACGCGCCCGTCGGTTTCACGAGCCTGTTCGGCAAGAACGCCACGCTCACCGGCGGACCTGCGACCGTGCGCGCCTACCTCGAGGCCGCCATTCCCCAGGTCCTCGACGGCACGATCGACCCTGGTCGCGTCTTCGACCGCACGCTGCCCCTCGATGAGATCGCCGAGGCCTACCGGCTCATGGACCAGCGCGAGGCCCTCAAGGTCCTCATCCGCCCCTGAACCGACATCACCAAGGGGCCCCGACCGTCACGGTCGGGGCCCTCTCGGCATCCGGCGGCTCCGGCTCGATCGGACTGCGGCGCCCGCCGGCCGCATGGTCCACCTCCCCCGACGTGACCGGGGAGGAGCGGGGTACCGGCATGGCTCCATCGCACCGACCGCGGCCTGTTGCTAGCGTCGGCGGATGACCGGTATCGAGTATCCGGCGCCGCTGACGGCGGGCGCGAGGATCGAAGTCCCCGCCCCGTCCATGGGCGTACCGGTCGAGCTCCACGATCGGCTGCGGGCGGCGGTCGCCTCCTTGACGGACCGCGGCTACGACGTCCGGATCCGGGAGCACGCGACGGTGGGCGGGCTCGTTCCCGCATCCGCTGCCGATCGCGCGCTCGACCTCCAGCGCGCGTTCGTCGGCGGCGGTGCCGTGCTTCCGCCGTGGGGCGGCGAGCTGGCCATCGAGCTGCTCGACCGTCTGGACTGGGCCGAGCTCGCCGCCGCCAGAGCCTGGCTGGTCGGCTGGTCCGACATCTCCACCCTGATGCTGCCGCTGACCACGCTCACCGGCATGGCCACGCTGCACGGGGCGAACCTGATGGACGAGCCCTGGGAGCTGCGGGTCGAGTTCCGGCGCTGGACCGACGTCGTCGGCCTCACCGAAGACGACTTCTTCGAGCAGCGCAGCGCTCCGCGGCGACGATCGCGCCCGTGGGGCCCGTGGCAGGACGAGCCCCTCGACCGGGACAGCGCCTACGAGGCCCCCACCCGGTGGCGATCACTGGACGATTCCGCCGACGTCGTCATGCGCGGTCGCCTCATCGGCGGCTGCCTCGAGACGGTCTCCCTCCTGGCCGGCACGCCGTTCGGCGACGTTCCGGGGTTCGCTCGGCGTCACGCGCCGGAAGGCACGATCGTCTACCTCGAGGCCGCCGGCGCCGACGCGGTATCGGTGCTGCGCATGCTCCGCTCGCTCAAGCTCGCAGGCTGGTTCGACGACGCCAACGGCATCCTCCTCGGACGCACCGCAGGCCCGAGCACCGAGGGGCTCAGCCAGGACGACGCCGCGCGACGGGCGCTGGCCGACCTCGACGTGCCAGTGATCGTCGACTTCGACACCGGCCACCAGCCTCCGCAGATGCCCCTCGTCAACGGTGCCCTGGCCGACGTGTCGCTGAGCGGCGACGGCGGCAGCATCACGCAGCGCCTCGTCCCGTGATCTGGCTCGCACGCCACCACCCCGCCGCTCCGCCGAACATGCTCCCGCCTGAGCCGTGGACATCGAGGAGCTCCGCACAGCAGCGCGACGAGGAACCGCGGATGACGCACGATGAGCGAACGGCGACCGGGCACCGAGCCGTCGCGTGCGACCATGGCTCATCCCTGTTCTCACGATGAGGTTGCGATGCGTCTTCTCCTGATCCGCCACGGCGAGACCGCCGACAACATCGCTCGCACCATCGGCTCCCGGTTGCCGGGACCCGCGCTCTCGGGTACCGGTGCGGCCCAAGCCGTTGCGCTCGGGCAGGCGCTCGACGCCGAGGGTCTGCAGCGCATCCATTCTTCACGAGCCCTGCGCGCAGCGCAGACCGCTGCTGGCGCCGCGAACACGCTCGGCATCCCCCGCATCGAGATCGACGGTGCGCACGAGATCGATGCCGGCGACCTCGAGGGGCGCCCCTACACCGAGGCGATGGCCGGGTACGCCGGCACGATGCAGCGGTGGTGGACCGACCGCAGCGCGCGCATCGCCGGCGGCGAGAACGGCATCGAGTTCATGGCCCGCTTCGACCGTGCGGTCGACTCGATCACGACCGGTGCCGGCCATGAGCCGGTCGTCGCGCTGGTCTCGCACGAGGCGGCCATCACGGTCTGGGCGGCGAGCACCGCGATCAATCTCGACGCCGAGTTCAGTCGCACCCACGGTGTTCGCAACACCGGCATCGTCGAGCTCGAGGGTTCGACGGACGGAGGCTGGCGTGCGGTCTCGTGGGACGGCATCCCGATCCCTGCGTGACCCGCGTGCTCGCTCGGGAGCTCGGTGCACGTCGAGGCGCCGCGCTCCGTCAGGGTCCGACCGGGAGTAGTTCGCCGCCGGCACCCCTACCGGCGGCGAACTGATCGGCCGGCACCGCGCAGCGATACGAGCCGAAGCGAGTCGAATTCGGGTTCGACCTGCGTGAACCGCGCGCCGAGAGCTGGGTGGGCCTCGCGGTGCGGATCGTTCAGAGAATGCCGTTCCGTGAGCGCTCCGCGCAAATCGCCTCCCCGCTCCAGCGGGGGTTTCCACCCGGTTCTGCCTCGCACTGGGGGCAGGGCGCGTGCCTTCTCCCTGAGCCACCCGGGTCGTTCGAATCGAATCCTGGAGCGACCGGCTCCGGCGCGCTCACGCCGGGTCGGTGGTAGCGCATCCGCGGCCGTATGCTTCCAAGAATGAACCGTTCCGCGTTCCCGGCCCCCGGCGAGTACGAGGTCGAGGGTTTCACCGTCGCCCTCGCGCACACCAGCGACCGGCACGCGCGCGTGTCGATCGACGGGCAGCCGGTGGGCGCGATCGCGTCGGTCGCCGCCACCGACTCGGTCGCGCAGTACTTCGTCGGTCGGCTCCTGCTTGATCAGCACGGCGCCACGCCGACGTTCCGGTCCTCGAGCTGGGTCGGCGTCATCCGCGCCATGGTCACGGACGTCCAGCGACAGCGGGCCGGCTCCGACACGGAGTGATCACGGACTCGCGCTCCGGGTCAGCGCGGCGAGGCGTCCGGGTCGGCGACGCGGGCCGCCGCATCCGTGAACGCCGTCCGCGGCACCGCGAGCATGAGCAGCGCGCAGGCGACCGCCGTAGCCGCGCAGACGATCCAGATGCCGATGTAGCCGGCGAAGGAGGCTGCGGTGCCGCCATCGTGGTCGACGAGCATCAGGCCGAAGGCCGCCGACGCGATGGCGCCGCCGAGCGTCTTCACCGAGTTGGTGAGGCCGGTGGCCACGCCGGTGCTGCTCGCCGGAGCCGCTGCGGCCGCCGCCGCGGGCAGCGCGGCCACGAGGGCGCCCGAGCCGAGCCCGACGACCGACATGCAGGCGATGACGGTGCCGTAGGCGCCGTGCAGCGGCAGCAGCGCCAGGAACCCGGCGGCGACGAGCAGCGAGGCGCCGATGAGCGCGTTCCGCGGGGTGCTGCGCCGCGATGCCCGCGGGTACAGGAGGGCACCGGCGATCATCGCGATGAGGTAGACGCCGATGATGAGCGAAGTCGTGAAGCCGCTCGTACCGAGGCCGAAGCCGTGCACGGCCGGGTCGGTGCGCGCGAAGGTCGACATCGGGGCCTGCGCGCCCAGCACGCTCACACCGAAGAGCCCGGCGATGAGGAAGACCGGGCGCAGCGACGGCGAGGCGAACATCCGCACGTCGATGAGCGGATCGGAGCGGCGCAGCTCGTAGCGCGCGAAGGGCCACAGCAGCGCCGCGCCGAGCACGATCAGCAGCCATGGCAGCGGCGAGGCCGGGCCCGTCGTGCGCACCGCGACGAGACCGCCCATGAGCGCGAGCAGTGCCAGGGTGAGCAGCAGCAGTCCGCCCGTGTCGAAGCGCGCGGCGACGTGGGCCGTGGAGGCGGGCACGCCGAGCAGCACGGCGACGAAGCAGAGCACCACGAGCACCGCCGGCACGAGCAGCACGATCGGCAGCGGCGCCGCGTCGACGAGCGCGCCACCGCCGAGCGCGCCGACGATGGCGCCGAGCTCGAGGCTGGCGACGAGGATGCCCGCCGCCGCGGTGATGACGGCCGCGGCGTTCGGAAGGTGCCGCACGCGCGACCAGATGAGCGCGATCTGCATGGGCAGCCAGACGGCGTACACGCCCTGCAGCGCCCAGGCCACCAGGAAGAGGCCGAAACCGCTCGCCACCGGCAGCGCGAGCGACGCCAGGGCCGTGATGGCGATCGACCAGAGCAGCATCCGCTTGTGGCCGACCATGTCGCCGAGCCGGGCGAAGGCCGGCACCACGAGCGCCGAGAGCATCAGCTGCCCTCCCTCGAGCCAGTTGACGTCGGCGTCGGGCACCTCGAGCGCCCGGGCGATGTCGGTGAGCATCGGCGTGTACCAGCCCTGCAGCACGCCGCTCGTGAACTCGACGATGGCGAGCACGCCGACCGCAGCGGCCGCGGTGCGCAGCGCGCTCACGACCGGCGCTCCGGCAGTCGCTGCAGCAAGGAGACGACGAAGCGCTCGCCGCGCACGAGCTCGGCGACCTCGACGCGCTCGTCGACCCCGTGGATCGCGGCCCGCTGCTCGGCGCTCATCGCGAGCGGTGCGAAGCGGTAGACCGCGGGCCATCGGCGATGGAAGTGCCTGCCGTCGGTGGCCGCCATCATCACGTACGGCGTCGCCACGGCGGTGGGATGCGAGTCGCCGAGCGCGGCCGCCAGCAGCGCGAAGCGCGCATCGTCGGTCGGCGACTCGGGCGAGGGCTCGCTGCCGGCGAGCACCGACACCTCCACCGCGGGATCGTCGACGATGCGCCGCACCCGGGCCACCGTGCCCGCGACGCTCTCGCCGATCGCGATGCGCAGGTTGAGGGTCGCCTCGGCCGAGCTGGGCAGCACGTTCGCGGCGGTGCCGCCGCGCAGCATCGTCGGCGCGATGGTCGTGCGCACCATCGCGGCGGTCTCGCCGCCGCGCGCCGCGAACACCCGCGCCGCGAGCGCCGGCGCGGCCCCGAGCGCGCGGTAGCCGGCGCGCACCCGAGGACTGGAGGCGTGCTCGGCGACGACCTGGAGCATCCGGCGCACCCCGGCCGGCATGCGCACGGGGAACCGCTCGGGCCGTAAGCGCGCGACGGCGCGGCCGATGCGCGCGACCGCAGTCATCGCCGGTGGCGCCGAGGCGTGACCGCCCTCGCCGAGCGCCCGCAGCCGCAGATCGAGCACGCCCTTCTCGGCCACGCCGATCATCGCGGCCGTGCCGTCGAGGCCGGGCAGCGGGGCGTCGACGATGGCGCCGCCCTCGTCGAGGACGACCCACGGCGCCACCCCGCGCTCGTGCAGGGCAGCGGCGATGCGCTCGGCGACCGCGCCGCCCGACTCCTCATCGCCGCCGAAGCTCAGGTACACGTCGCCGTGCGGGCTCCAACCGGCCGCGAGCAGGTTCTCGACCGCCTCGAGCACCACGATCAGCGGGCCCTTGTCGTCGAGGGCCCCGCGGCCGTGCACCCATCCGTCGCTCACGACGCCGGCGAAGGGCGGATGCGCCCACCCGTCCCCCGCATCGACCGGCACGACGTCGAGGTGCGCCATGAGCACGGCGACCGGAGCGGCATCGCTGCGGCCCGGCCAGCGGAAGAGGAGGCCGCGCGGGCCGAAGCGCTCGAGCTCGAGCCGCTCGTGCAGCATCGGGAAGAGCTCGCGCATCCGCTCGGCCAAACGCTCGAAGACCGCGTCCTCGCTGCCGGAAGCCGTGACGGTGGGTACCTGGATGAACTGCGCGAGGCGCTCGGCGACGCCGGGGCGGGCGGGGACCGCGGTGAGCACGGAGGTCATGCCGCACAGTACCGCGCCGCGGGCGCTCGGGGTCAGCCGATCGCGGGCCGGCTGAGCAGCTCGGCGTCGTAGCTCTCGCCGCCGAGCTCGAGGTAGAGCCGGCCCTCGATGATCGAGACGGTCAGGGTGTTGCGGCGCCCGACCGCGGCGACCGCCTTCTCGACGAAGCCGGGGCCGAAGCTGCGCAGCTCGATCCGCTCGCCCTCGTGGATCCTCTTGCCGTTCCAGGCCGCGGCGACCTTGACCGGGTCGCGGTGCGTGTAGACGACCGTGCGCTCGGCGAGCTTGCTGCCGAAGTGCAGGCGCGAGGCGTCAGGTGCGCCGATCTCGATCCAGGTCGTGATCGAACCGGTCGCATCGCGCACGAGCACCGCGGGCTCCTCCTTCGTGGAGATGCCCTCGCTGAACGCGATGCCCTCGGTGTACTCGAGGCAGTAGGCGAGCACGCGGGTGAGCATGAAGGCCTCGGTCTCGGAGGGGTGCTTCGCCGCGCGGAGGGAGAACGACTCGTAGACGCCGCGATCCACATCCGAGAGGTCGACATCGAAGGTGTGCATCGTCGCGCCGGCAGCCATGAGGCACGAGCCTACGGGTCCGCGAGGCGGCTGCGCGCGTCCACGGGCACCGTGGCAACTGAGCACTAGTCACCTTCTGGGCGGAAGTCAACCCCCTGCCGCCACGGCCCGCGGACCGGTACCGTGCAGGCGCTCGGGAGCGCGTCGGCTCCCCCGACCCCGATGAGGACGAGCCATGGCGACCGCGTACGACATCATGACCCCGGATGTGGAGTGCGCACGATCCGGCGACAGCATCGAGTACGTGGCCCGGCGGATGCGCGAGCGCGGCATCGGCGCGATGCCGCTGTGCAGCGAGGACGACGTGGTCGTCGGCATGATCACGGCCTGGGACATCGTGGCGTGCTGCATCGCGGACGGCATCGATCCGACCACCACCACGGTCGACCACTTCGCCGGCGGCCCTCCCCCGACGGTCGTGCCGTCCACCGACGAGCAGGAGCTGCGACGGCTCATGAGCGAGCACGGGCTGACACGGGTGCTCGTGGCCGACGGAGAGGTGCTGCTCGGGATCGTGACGGAAGCGGATCTGGCCAGGGGCGCGCATCCGCTCGGCGCCGAGCAGGACCGGCACCGGCTGGCGGAGTGACGGCTCAGCGCGGGATGGCGAGCCGGCGCTCCACCACGGCGCGCGCGACGTCGCCGAGCGAGCTGCGGTGCTGCCGGGCGTAGGAGCGGATGATCTCGAAGGCCCGCTCGATCGTCACGTCGTGGGTCTGCGCCACGACGCCCTTCGCCTGCTCGATGACGACGCGGGAGTCGAGCGCCGTCTGCAGCTGCGCGCTGAGCGCACCGCTCTCGCGCAGCGCCCGCTCCTGGAGGATGCCGATGGTCGCGACGTCGGCCAGTGCCTTGCCGGCCATGATGGCCTCCGGGCCGAGCGGCTCGCTCGCCACGTTCATGAGGTTCAGGGTGCCGATCGTCGTCTGCCGCAGCCGCATGGGGATCGCGTGCGCGGTCGTGAACCCCTGGGCGAGCGCGCTGTCGCGGAAGGCCGACCACGCGACGGGCACCTCGGCGATGCTCGGCACCGACACGATGCGCCCGGTGCTGAAGCTCTCGATGCACGGCCCGGCCTCGGCGCTGAGCTGCATGGACTCGACGATGCGGTTCGCCTCGCTCGTGGATGCGGCGAGCTCGAGCCGACCGTCGTCCGCGACCAGCAGGATGCCGGCCGCGGTGACCGGCAGCAGGTCGGTGCAGGCCTCGACGAGCGTCTGCATCAGATCGAGCACATCGAAGTCGTCGACGAGCGTGTCGGCCAGCCGCGCGAAGGTCTGCAGCATCTCGGTCTCGCGCTGGATCATGATCGTTCCTCGATTCCGGTGCCCGTGCGGGTGAAGCGCAGTCGACGCTCCACGAGCCGCTCGGCCACCTCCATCATCGTCTGCCCGTTGGCGTACGCGTGCCCCTGGATCACCAGCTTCGCGTCCTCGGCGGAGATGTCCAGCTGCGCGAGCACCATGCCCGTCGCCTGCTGCACGATGCGACGGGAGAACGGGCTGGTGGTCGCCTCGTCCGGTGCCGCGACGGCGGCCAGAGCCCGATGCAGCACCCGTCGGGCGACCCTGCCGGCGAGGAGCGCCGCGACGTCGCGGTCCCTCTCGTCGAGCTCCAGCGGGGTCGTCGAGTAGAGGTCGACGGCGCCGAAGCGCAGCGGGCCGATCGCCAGGGGGAAGGCGAAGATCGAGCGCACTCCACGCGAGACCGCCGCCGGTGCGAAGACGGGCCACAGGGCGAGCGCGCCGGGCAGATCCCTGGTCAGCACCGGGCGGCTGCGCAGGGCCGCGTCCCAGCTCGGCCCCTCGCCGAGGTCGAACTGCAGCTCGTCGATCTCGGCGGCCATCGGATCGCTGGCGGCCAGGGTCTCCGAGCCGAGCAGATCGCCGACGGTCGAGACCGCGGAACCCGTGACGGGCAGCAGCCTGGCGAACGGCTCCGCCATCGACGCGTCGTCGGTGCGCAGGTCGGCGAGCAGCGCCAGGGCGCCCTCGAGGCTCGAATCGCTCACGATCGCCTCTCCGGCGCATTCGATGCGCAGGCTCCACCCTAGACCCGCGCTCAGGGCGCGTCGTAGACGATGCGCCGCACCGCGCCGGTCGGTGGTTCCGGCGTGAGCCGTAGTCCCCCACTGCTGTTGGCCATCGTCATCAGCTCCTCGATCCACTGGCGGTTGACGACGATCTCCCGACTGCCGTGGAAGGTGAAGCGCAGCGAGGCGGCGGGGTGCAGCCAGATGGTCGAGCTTCCCTCGCCTGCGCTGCGGTCGTCCCGCCAGCTCAGGTAGAAGGGCTCGCCGCGGCGCAGCTTCGCGCCGATCACCACCCGCAGGTGCGCGAGCGCGCGATCGTCGAACTCCACCTTGGTGCTGGCATCGTAGGTGAGCGTGCCCATGGCGGCGCCCCTCTCATTCGGGGTCCGGGAATGAGTGCCGCAGCTGTGCGGACGTTCCGAGGCTACTCCCGTGGTCCGGGCGCCGCGCGCTCAGCGCAGGATCACCAGCTCGCGCGTGGAGCGGGTCATCGCCACATAGCGGTCGACGGCGCCGGCGATGCCGTCGCCCAGCGCCTCGGGGTCGACGAGCACGACGAGGTCGAACTCGAGGCCCTTCGCGGTCATCGGGGTGAGCGAGCGGATGCGCGGGTGCGCCGGCGCCGGCGCCCCGATCACGCAGGCGGTGCCGTCCTCGTGCGCCGCGAGCCAGCCTTCGAGCACGGCGTCCAGCTCGTCCCGCCGGCCGTGCCGGACCGGCACGCCGCTGCTGCGCACCGACTCCGGCACGTTCGCCGCCGGCAACGCCGTGCGGATGACCGGCGCCGCCACGGCCATGACCTCCTCAGGCGTGCGGTAGTTGACGTGCAGCGGCGCGACGCGCACCTCGCGCAGCCCCGCTCGGCGCAGCCGCTGCTGCCAGGTCTCGGCGAATCCCCCGCGCGCCTGTGCCCGATCGCCGACCACGGTGACGCTGCCGGAGGGGCAGCGGGCGAGCAGCATGCGCCACTGCGCGTCGCTCAGCTCCTGGGCCTCGTCGATCACGAGGTGGGCGAAGGGCCCGAGCAGCTCGTCCGGGGCGAGCGCGGTGAGCGCCGACTCGTCCTCGAGCGAGGTGCGCACGTCGGTGCCGCGCAGCATCGTGCCGAGCCCCTCGCCGTCGCCCAGCTGCTCAGCGGCCACGAGCTCCTCGACGACCCGGTCCATCCGCTCGCGCTCCGCGGCGCGCTCGGACTCCCGGCGGCGTCGCACGCGCAGCGCCTCGGAGTCGCCGATGCGCCGGCGCGCCGCGTCGACGATCGGCAGGTCGGCAGCGGTCCAGGCGCGCGGCTCGACCCGCTGCAGCAGCGCCAACTGCTCGGGCCCGAGCCACGGCGCGCAGCGGCCGAGCAGCCGCGGGTCGCTCCAGAGCGCGGCCACGGCGGCGAGCGGATCGAGCACGGGCCAGGTGCGGTGCACGAGGGCGCTCAGCTTCGCGTCGTACGCGAGCGCGCGGCGCAGCTCGGCCAGGGGCACCTCGTCGTCGAGCTGATCATGCAGCACCTCGACCAGCGCCTGCCAGACGAGGTCGCGCGCGTCGTTGTGCGCGATGCCCGGCTCCGCGGCCGCGAGCGCCTCGTCCCAGACCGCCTCGTCGACGAGCAGCCGGCCCCAGTCCGTGTCGACCTCCAGCTCCTCGACCGGCGGCAGCTCGCGGGCCGCGACGAGCGCCTCGACCGCGTCGAGCATCCGCCCGTCCGCCTTCAGCGCCGCGACCTCGGCGTCGGGCTCCTCCCCCGCGTCGCGACCCTCCGCCACCAGGTCGGCCGGGGTGCAGAGGCGCACCGACTCCTCGCCGAGGCTGGGCAGCACGTCGGCGACATAGGCGAGGTACGACTGGTGCGGGCCGACCACGAGCACGCCGCCCCGGGCGACGCGCGGGTCGGCGTGCAGCAGGTACGCGGCTCGGTGCAGTGCGACGACGGTCTTGCCGGTGCCGGGCCCGCCGTCGACGACCAGCGCGCCGCGCGCATCCGCTCGGATGATCGCGTCCTGATCCGCCTGGATGGTGCCGAGCACGTCGCGCATGCGCCCCGAGCGGCTCGCCCCGAGGCTCGCGATGAAGGCCGACTGGTCGTCGAGAGCCGCACCGCCCTCGCCGCCGCCGAAGGCCTCGTCCCAGTAGTCGCTCACCCGGCCTGCCGCCCAGCGGTAGCGGCGCCGGCTGGCGAGACCGAGCGGATGCGCGAGCGTCGCCGCGAAGTACGGCTCGGCGGCCGGGGTGCGCCAGTCGACGAGCAGCCGGCGCCCCTCCGCGTCGGCGAGGCCGAGCCGCCCGATGTACGTCGCCTCGCCGCTGACGGCTTCGACCATGCGCCCGAGGCAGAGGTCCACGCCGTAGCGCCCGAGCGTGCGCAGCTCGGCGCTCAGCCGGTGCACCTCGAGGTCGCGCTCGAGGGCGGCCTGGCCGTGCCCGCCGGCCCGGAGGCGCTCGGCGGCGAGGCGTTCGCGCAGCTCGCCCTCGCGCCGGCGGAGCGTCTCGGCGATCGCGGCGAAGCGCCGCGCATCACCGTTGATCAGGGCGGGATCGCGCTTCGCTGCGAGGCGATCGGGCAAGGCGAAGAAGGGGTCGGGATGCGTCACGGTCGTCGATCCTGCACCCGCGAGGGGGCCTTGCGGCAAGCCCCCTCCCGGTTCATACTCTGAACTAGGCAGGCACTCCGCGATCGACCGCGTCGAGGCCTCCCGCTCCTCCCGAGTTCAGGAGCGCGCGTGCCGATCGAGGTACGCGTACATCTCCGACTCGTCGACGCCCGGGAAGCGCCCGGCGGGCAGCGAGGCGAGGATCTGCGCGTGCAGGCGCGCGCTCGGCCAGGCGCGCCCCGACCAGCGCGCCTCGACCTCGGGCGCCGGCCGGCGGCAGCACGACTCGTCGGGGCAGTTCGAGACCTGGCGCTCGGTCGTCTCGCGACCGCGGAACCATCGCGCGTCGTCGAAGGCGACGCCGAAGGTGATCGAGAAGTGCCCCTCGTCGGAGTGCCCGGTCTGCACCGAGTTCCAGAAGGTGCCCGCCGGGGTGTCGGTGTACTGCAGGAACTCCGTGGTGCGGTGCGCCTTCGCCGCCGCGCGGCGAGCGCCCCACTTGCGGCAGACGATCTGCCCCTCCACCGCGCCCGTGACGTCGCGCGGCAGCGGCAGCCCGTCGTTCTCGTAGGCCTTCGTGATCTCGCCGTCCGCGCCCACGCGCAGGAAGTGCACGCGCAGGTCGAGGTGCTCGGTCATGAGGTTGGTCATGCGCAGCGCAGCGGACTCATGGGTCACGCCGAAGGCGTCGCGGAAGTCTTCGACGGCCAGGTCGCGCGCCTCCTTGCGCTCGCTGAGGAACTGCACGGCCTGGGTGCGCGGCATCAGGCAGGCCGCGGCGAAGTAGTTGATCTCCAGTCGCTGGCGCAGGAACTCGGCGTAGGAGCTCGGCGGCTGGTGGCCCAGGATGCGGTGCGCGATCGCCTGCAGCGCGATCGACCGCAGCCCGTGGCCGCCGGGGATGGATGCCGGCGGCAGGTAGATGCGCCCGTGCTCGAGGTCGGTGATGCTGCGCGTCGAGCGCGGCAGGTCGTCGACGTAGACGACCTCGAGCCCCAGCTGCTCGACCATGAGGTGCACCTCGCGGTGCGTGAGCGCGCCGGAGACGTGGCCGACGGCGGCGAGCCGCGCCTCCGCCTCCGCCTCGATCTCCGGCAGGTGGTTGTTCCGCTCGCGCTGCCAGGCGCGCAGCGCCGTGTTGCGCAGCCGCGCCTCCTCGGGCGTGGCGGATGCGGTGGCGGCGCGCCGCTCGAGCTCGCGGTGCAGGCCGACGAGCGCCTCCAGCGTCTCGTCGGACATCGTGCGACTGGCGCGCAGGGTCGGCAGCCCGAGGCCGGCGTAGAGCGCGCCGCTCTGCAGACGCCGCAGCTCGAGCTCGAGCCCGGCGCGGTCGTCGGGGGCCTCTTCACGGAGCAGGTCGTCGACCTGCACGCCGAGCGCGCGGGCGAAGTCCGCGAGTTCGGAGATGCGCGGTTCACGTCGGCCGTTCTCGATCATCGAGATGCGGCTCGGGCTGGTGCTCAGTGCCGCGCCCAGCGCGTCGAGGGTCATGCCCGCCCTGGTGCGGAAGTGCCGGATGCGTGCGCCGAGCAGCGTCGCTCGGCCGTCGTCGTTCGCCATTCCTTCACGCTAGCGAAAGAATCGCGATTCTTCACGCGCCGACGATGGTGAGGAGGCCTCTCCTGACGCGCAGCATGGAAGCACTTCGCCGCAAGGACCACTGCCTCGGTACGCGCGACGGACGGTCGGTCGGCGGACGGACCCGGGCGGGATGCTCCAAACCTCCTGCAGCCCGGCCCGTCCGCCGGATCCCGTCCCGGCGGAGCACGAGACGAACGGACGTGCGATGACGCTCATGCAGCCCACCACCGAACCCGGCGCCGAGAGCGCCAGCACCGCCGTGCGCACCGCCCGCGACGCGCTGAGCGCGCTCGACCGGCGCAACCCCGGCAGCTCGGCGCGCCTGCGCCTGGAGTTCCTCGACGCCCGCGACCGCTTCCAGGCCGGCGAGCTCGACGCCGAGGCGCTCATCGCCGCCGCGCAGCGCATCCGCTCGCTCGCCGTCGCCGCCTGACGGCACCGCCGGGCGCCGCACCGGCGTGCCAGACTCGCCCGGTGGACGACATCGAGATGGCGCGGATCCCCGGCGGCGCGGTGCGGCTGCACGACCCGCGCCTCAGCCTGCGCTGGCAGGCGCAGCTCGAGCCCTTCGAGCTCGGCGTCTTCGCGGTGACCCAGGAGCAGCTGGCCGAGCTGCTGGGCGAGACCGCCGCGAATCCCCGCCGCCCCGCCACCGGCGTCAGCTGGCTGCGCGCGGTGCGCACCTGCAACGCCGCCTCGGAATGGGAGGGTCTGGAGCCGGCTTACACGCTCGACGGCGAGGACGTCACCTGGCACGTCGACGCCGACGGCTACCGGCTGCCCACCGAGGCCGAGTGGGAGCACGCCTGCCGCGCCGGCTCGACGGGCGCGCACTACGGGCCGCTGGGCGAGATCGCCTGGACCAGCGCCGACGGGCTCACCGCGCCGAAGGACGTCGGCGGGCGGCTGCCGAACCTGCACGGCCTGTTCGACACCCTCGGCAACACCTGGGAGTGGTGCTGGGACCTGCTCGACCCCGCACGACGGGGCGACGACCGCGTGCTGCGCGGCGGCGGTTTCGCCGATGACGTGCAGAGCGTGCGCGCCTCCACGCGCCGCGGCGCCCGGCCGCGCGTCGGCCAGCACGACGTGGGCTTCCGCTTCGCCCGCGGCGGCTTCGACGGAGCGGATGCGGCGCAGGGCTGGTCCGCGGCCGTCGACGCCGAGCGCGCGAGCGCCGGGCGATGACCTCGCGCTGACCGACAGGTGCGGATCGGCGCCGGCTCCGCCAGGATCGAGCATGGGCGGCAGGCGCCCGCGGACTCGATGAGGAGCACCATGACCACGCTGCACGGACACGTCGACGAAGGGCTGCGGCCTCTGCTGGCCGAGCTCGAGCAGGCGCTCGCGACCGACCCGGATCTCTCGTTCCAGGTCGCCGCCCTCCACCACGGCCGTCCGGTGCTGGACGCCTGGGGCGGCCCGCACCTCGGCGAGCACTCCGTGAACGTGCCCTACTCGGTCACCAAGAACACGATCGGCCTCGTCGTCGGCCTGCTGGTGCAGCGCGGCGAGCTCGACCTCGATCGCTCGGTCGCCGACTACTGGCCCGAGTTCGCCGCCCGGGGCAAGGGCTCCATCACGGTGCGCCAGCTGCTCTCGCACCAGGCCGGGCTGCCGCAGTCCGAGCCGCCGGCCACGGCCGCCGATCTGCTCGACCACCACCGGGCCGCGGAGCTGCTCGCCGCGAGCCGCCCGCTCTGGGCGCCCGGTTCCGGCTTCGGCTACCACGCCCTCACGATCGGCAGCCTCGCCGACGAGCTCGTCTTCCGCGCGACGGGCCGCACGCTGCACGAGGTCTACGAGCAGGAGATCCGCGAACCCCTCGGCATCGACTTCTTCCTCGGCCTGCCCGCGGACCAGGAGCACCGCCTCAGCGCCGTGCTGCCGGTGCTCGGGGGCCCGGTCGGCGGGCCGGCCCCCGACCCCACCAGCTGGGTCGGCCAGGTCATGCGCGTCCCCGGCGAGCAGGTCGACCTGGCCAACGATCCCCGCAGCTACCGCTACGGTCACCCCGCCGCGTCCGGTACCGGTTCCGCGCGCGGGCTCGCCCGACTGCTCGCCGCCACCGTGACCGGCGTCGACGGAGCGGCGCCGCTGCTCGACGCCGAGACGGTGCGCATCATCGGCCAGCAGCAGGTGCGCGGCTACGACCAGGTGCTCGGTCAGGAGTCGCGCGCTCACGCGATCGTCTTCCAGAAGCCGACCTCGGCGATGCCCTTCGGCGGCCCGTGGTCGTTCGGCCACGACGGCGCCCGCGGCGCCCTGGCGGTCGTCGACCCGTCGGTCGGGCTCGCCTTCGCCTACACGGTCGCCCGCGGCCCGTGGCCGGGAGGAGCGGACGCACGGGCCGTGCGCCTCGCCGCCGCTCTCGGTCGGTCGCTGGGCTGAGACGCGTCGAGCGTCGCCGCCCGGTCGTCCTCGCGGCGGCGCTCGCCGCTCACCAGTCCGCGCGCATGGACTCCATGACCCGCAGGGTCGCCTCCGTGCGGGTGTGGTCGACGCCCGCATCCGCCCCGGTCTCGACGAGCTCCACGAAGCGCGCGACCTCGGCGTCGAGCACGTGCTGCTCGCCGTCGACCTCCCGGACGGTCTCGGCGCCGTCGTGGCCGCGCAGCACCAGGCGCCGCGGGCTCGCGATGTGGTCGATCTCGAGCGTGGCGGTCTCGCCCTGGATCTCGCTCGGCAGCCGCGAGGAGGTGATCTTCGAGTACGAGACGTCGGCGACGAATCCGTCGTAGTCGAGCAGCGCGTGCCCCGCGCCGTCGACGCCCGAGCGCACCGGCACCTGCGCGGCGGCGACGCTCGCGGGCTCGCCGAAGAGCGCGACGAGCGGATGCACGCAGTAGATGCCGAGGTCGAAGAGCGCGCCGCCCGCCATGGCCGGGTCGAACATGTTGACGTGCTCGCCGGCGAGCACCTTGTCGTATCGGCTGGAGCGCTTCTCGCTGCGGAAGCTCACGCGGCGGATCGGGCCCAGCTCGAGCAGCGTCTCGCGCACCGCGGCGATGCCCTGGTCGTACTCGTTGCGGATCGCTTCCAGCAGCACGACGCCGTGCCGGTCGGCCTCGGCGACCAGGGCGCGCCAGGCGGCAGCCGTGGTCACGGCGGGCTTCTCGACCAGCACGTGCTTGCCGGCGCGGATCGCCTCGAGCGCCTGCTGCTCGTGCGCGCTGTTCGGGCTGGCGATGTAGACCGCGTCGATGCGGTCGGAGGCGTAGAGGTCGGCGAGGTCGTGCGCGGAGCCGGGGGCGCCGAGCTCGGCGGCGCTCGCCGCGGCGCGCTCGGCGCTGCGCGAGGTGACCACGTCGATGCGGATCCCCTCGGTGCGGCCGACGGC
>JASCOA010000028.1 GCA_029959365.1 Microbacteriaceae bacterium PS02343
CAGGGGGAGCGGCGGTCATCCGCACATTCTATGGGCGCGCCGACGCCTCGCGTCCCCGCGGAGACGGCGATGGGCGCCCGGATGCGGTTGCATCCGAGCGCCCATCACGGCAGCGGCGTCGCGCCGCAGGTCACACGAAGAGGTTGGCCCGCTCGAGGTCCTCGGCGAAGTCGACCTCGACCGCGTACAGGTCGGAGATGTCGACGGGCTCGATGCGCACGCCGTCCTGCTCGATCGCGAGCTCGAGGCCTCGCTCGAAGTAGTCCTGGTCGCCGACGCGGGCGAGCTGGCGCACGAGGGCCGCCTTCTGGTGCGAGGCGATGTAGTTGATGCCGACGGCCTCGCCGAGGCCGCCCTTGACGGTCTTCGACAGCTCCTTGATGAAGCCCTCGGCGTCGGTCGTGTACTTGACCTCCTCGTCGCTCACCTTGGCGGTGTTCACGGCGACGAAGGACTGGTCGCGGGCGACGAGCTTGGCCGCGCGGCGAAGGGCCTCGGGGTCGAAGACGACGTCGCCGTTCATCCAGAGGGTTCCGCCGTTGCCGCCGGCGCGGAGGGCGCGCAGCAGGCTCTTCGACGTGTTCGTCTGGTCGTACTCCTCGTTGTAGACGAAGTCGGCGTCCGGGAACGCCTCGACGATGTGCTCGAGCTTGTAGCCGACCACGATGGTGACCTTGGCGTCCGCGCCGAAGGCGGCGTGGATGTTGTCGAACTGCTGCTGCATGATGGTGCGGCCGTCGCTGAGCTCGGTCAGCGGCTTCGGCAGCGAGCGGCCGAGACGGCTGCCCATCCCGGCGGCGAGGATGACGATCTGCGTGCTCACGTGGAGTACCTCCCTGATACGTCGTGAATGCGGGAGGGATACGGCGGCGTCGTTCGCTCGCTGTTCACCCGCGGGTAGCTTGCTGGACACGACGGCGTGCCTCCTCGATCATGACAGAGGGCCCTGCGCATCGTGGAGAAAAGGCTGCTCTGTGGCCAATTCGTGACTTGCGGCCGAGCCGTGCCGGGGGCGGCGTCGCCCCTTGGTACGGTTGGCCAGTGGAGTCGAAGAATACCCCCGAACTGGGCACGGATGCGGAGGTTCCTGTGAACGCGCAGGAATCCGCCCCCGAGGCCGTCGCCTCCGAGACGGGGCCGTCCGACGTCGACGCTGCCGCCGAGGCGCCGGCGAAGCCCGCGCGCGCTCCGCGCAAGCCGGCGGCGCGCAGGCCCGCTGCGGCGAAGGCGACAGCCGAGCCCGCTCCATCGACCGCGGCAACGGATCCCGATGCAGGCGCGGCCGAGACCGCCGAAGGCGACTCCGCTCCGGCGGCCGCGGCGACGAAGCCCCGCGCGCCCCGCAAGCCCGCAGCGGCGAAGGCGCCGGCCGCGAACGCCACGACCGCGAAGGCGACGACCGCGCGCAAGCCGGCCGCCGCATCCGCTGCCCGCAAGCCCGCGGCCGCGAAGACCACGACCGCCCGCAAGCCCGCCGCGCGCAAGCAGCCGGCACCTCCGCCCGCTCCGCCGAAGCCGGTGGTACTGCAGGTGCGCGGCCTCGAGAAGCGCTTCGGCGAGAAGGTGGCCGTCGCGGGCGTCGACCTCGAGGTGCGCGAGGGCTCGATCTACGGCGTCGTCGGCCCCAACGGCGCCGGCAAGACCACCACGCTCTCGATGGTCACGGGTCTGCTGCGGCCCGACGCCGGCGAGGTCACCGTGCACGGCGCCGACGTCTGGGGCGACCCCGAGAAGGCCAAGCGCAACATGGGCGTGCTGCCCGACCGGCTGCGGCTGTTCGACCGCCTGACCGGCGCGCAGCTGCTGCACTACTCCGGCGTGCTGCGCGGGCTCGACCCCGCCGAGGTGCGCCGCCGCAGCGCCGACCTCGTCGCCGCCTTCGGGCTCGAGGAGGCCACGGGCCGCCTCGTCACCGACTACTCGGCCGGCATGACCAAGAAGATCGCGTTGGCCTGCGCCATGATCCACTCGCCGCGGCTGCTCGTGCTCGACGAGCCGTTCGAATCGGTCGACCCGGTCTCGGCGGCGAACGTGACCGAGATCCTGCAGCGCTACGTGGCGAGCGGCGGCACCGTCGTGCTGTCGAGCCACAGCATGGACCTCATCCAGCGCGTCTGCGACACCGTCGCGGTCGTCGTGAACGGGCACATCCTGGCCTCCGGATCGGTAGACGAGGTGCGCGCCGGCGCGAGCCTCGAGGAGCGCTTCGTCGAACTGGTCGGCGGGCGCAAGGCGGCGGAGGGCATGGAGTGGTTGCACACCTTCTCCGACTGAGGCTCAGCCTCTTCGCGAACAACTTCAAGCGCTCGCCGTGGCAGGTCGTCGGCCTCTCCATCGGCCTGCTCTACGGCGTGATCATGGCGGCGCTGCTGCTCGGCGGCCTCGTCGCGCTGCGCTTCGCCCCGCTCGACCTGGCGCGTCCGGTCGTGGTGCTCGGCGGCGCGCTCGTGCTGATCGGGGCGCTCGTCGTGCCGCTGCTCATGGGGCACGACGACGACCTCGACCCGCGGCGCTTCGCGCTGTTCGGCATCCCGATCGACAGGCTCGTGCGCGGGCTCTTCGTCGCCGGGCTCGTGGCGATCCCCTCCGTCGTGCTCGCGCTCGCCGGCATCGCCCAGATCGTGACCTGGAGCCGCGAGCCCGCATCCCTGCTGCTCTCGATCCCCGTCGCGGTGCTCGTGCCGCTCGCCTGGGTGCTCGGGGCGCGGCTCACCACCAGCGTCGCCTCGCTCTTCCTCTCCACCCGGCGCGCCCGCGAGTGGACCGGCATCATCGCGCTGCTGCTCGTGCTGGCGATCTCGCCGGTCTTCGTGCTGCTGGGCCAGGTCGACTGGTCGGAGGACGGAGCGGATGTGGTCGAGCTGCTGGCCTCCATCGCCGGCTGGACCCCGTTCGGCGCCGTCTGGTCGGCGCCCGCCGATGCCGCGGTCGGGCTGATCGGACCCGCCCTGCTGAAGCTGCTGATCGGCATCGCCTACGTGGCGGCGCTCTGGTTCGGCTGGCGGGCGATGGTGGCGCGGATGCTCTCGGCGCCCGATCACGAGAGCGTCGCGAAGGAGTACTCGGGCCTCGGCTGGTTCGACCGGCTGCCGGGCACCCCGACCGGGGTGATCGCCGCGCGCAGCTTCGTCTACTGGCTGCGCGACCCGCGCTACCGGGCGTCGCTGCTCGTGCTGCCCGTCGTGCCGATCGTGATGATCGTGCCGCTGGCCGTCTCGGGTGTGCCGATGGAGGTGCTGACCCTCATCCCCGTGCCGATGATCGCGCTGTTCCTCGGCTGGAACCTGCACGACGACGTCGCCTTCGACAGCACGGCGTTCTGGCTGCACGTCGCCTCGAACGTCAAGGGCCGCGCGGACCGGCTCGGCCGCATCGTGCCCGCGCTCGCGATCGGCGTGCCGGTGGTGCTGCTCGGGTCCGTCGTGAGCGCGTGGCTGCACGGCGACTGGGCGGTGCTCGGGTCGATCCTCGGCGTCAGCCTCTTCACGCTGCTCTGGGGGCTGGGACTCTCGAGCGTCATGTCGGCGGCCTTCCCGTACCCGGTCGTCCGGCCCGGCGACAATCCCTTCACGCAGCCGCAGTCCGGCGGCGGGTTGACGGCGCTGCTGCAGTCGCTCACCTTCCTCGGCACGCTGATCGCGGCGCTGCCGGTCATCGCGCTCGCGGCGCTCGGTCTGTTCGTCGATCCCGCGTGGCACCTCGCGGCGCTCATCGCCGGTGCCGGCCTCGGCGTCGCCGCGGTGCTCGGCGGGATCGCGTGGGGCGCCCGGATCTTCGAGCGCCGCGCGCCCGAGCTGCTCGCGTTCACCGTCAAGCACGACTGAGCCCATCGCTCAGCCGTCGCCCGTGCGGCGCACGGTGCGGGCTGGAGCGGCGGCGCTTATCATCGAGGCATGAGCAGCAACGAGCCGACCGGCGGTGGCACCGACGTCCTGGATCGCGAGCTCGAGGAGCTCCTGAACCAGGAGGCCATCGAGCCCGGCGACCACGAGCGCTTCTCGCACTACGTGCCGAAGGACAAGATCCTCGAGTCCGCGATGACCGGCAAGCCGGTGCGCGCGCTCTGCGGCAAGAAGTGGACCCCGGGTCGCGACCCGGAGAAGTTCCCCGTCTGCCCGGCCTGCAAGAAGGTCTACGAGAAGATGAAGGGCGAGTAGCACTCGCATCCACGACGAAGGGCCCCGCCGAGGCGGGGCCCTTCGTCGTGGCGGAGCTCAGTCGATGAGGGTCGGGATGCCGGCCTCGTCGCTGCGGCCGATGCGCAGCGCCTCGCGGGGCAGCTCGCCCATCGCGTAGGCGTGGTGGGTGCGCGCCTCGGCGACGCCGGCCGGGCCGGTCCAGCGCTCCTCGACGGCGCCGTCCACGACGAGCGGCACGAGCAGCTCGCGGGCGCGCTCGGGCGGAAGTCCTCGGGTGCGCACGATCTCGGCGATGGCGGTGCCCCGCGCATCCGTCTGCCGCCAGGCGCGCTTGCGGCCGCCGACGCTCGCCTTGGCGGCGCTGCGCTTGGCGACGGGCACCCAGGCGCCTTCCGCGTTCTCGTGCGCGACGAGCTTGTAGACCATGCCCGCGGTCGGGGCGCCCGAGCCGGTGACGAGCGAGGTGCCCACGCCGTAGGAGTCGACCGGCGCGGCGCGCAGGGCGCCGATGGTCGACTCGTCGAGGTCGTTCGTGACGGTGATGCGCGTGCCGGTGGCGCCGAGCCCGTCGAGCTGAGCGCGCACCTCGGCGACGAGCGAGGGCAGGTCGCCGCTGTCGAGACGCACCGCGCCGAGCCCCGTGCCGGCGACGCGCACGGCGGTCTCGACGCCCTGGCGCACGTCGTAGGTGTCGACCAGCAGGGTCGTGCCCGAGCCGAGCGCCTCGACCTGGGCGCGGAAGGCCTGCTCCTCGCTGTCGTGCAGCAGCGTGAAGGCGTGCGCGGCGGTGCCCATGGTCGGCACGCCCCAGGTGCGGCCGGCCTCGAGGTTGCTGGTCGCGGAGAAGCCGGCGATGTACGCGGCGCGGGACGCGGCGACCGCGGCGGTCTCGCCGGTGCGGCGGGAGCCCATCTCGCTGAGCGGGCGCCCGTCGGCGACGGAGACCATGCGGGCCGCGGCGGCGGCGACGGCGCTGTCGTGGTTGAGGATGCTGAGGATCACCGTCTCGAGCAGCACCGTCTCGGCGAAGCCGCCCTCCAGCACGAGGATGGGGGAGTTCGGGAAGAAGGGCTCGCCCTCGCGGTAGCCGTGCACGGTGCCGGTGAAGCGGTAGTCGGCGAGCCAGGCGAGCGTCGCCGGCGTGACGACGTTCTCGCGCTCGAGCCATTCGAGCTCGGCGTCGCCGAAGCGGAAGTCGCGGATCGCGTCGAGCACGCGGCCCGTTCCGGCGACAATGCCGTAGCGGCGCCCGTTCGGCAGCGAGCGCGCGAACACCTCGAAGACGCTGCGGCGGTGAGCCGTCCCGGCGCGCAGCGCGGCGTCGACCATCGTCAGCTCGTAGCGGTCGGTGAGGAATGCGGTCGTGCCGGTCACCGCGCCAGCCTAGTTGCGCGCACCGGCCGTGCAGGCCGCCCGCACTAGACTCGTGCTCCGTGAACGATGCGCCGATCGGAGTCTTCGACTCGGGAGTGGGCGGCCTGACGGTCGCCCGGGCGATCATCGACCAGCGGCCGGACGAGAGCATCCTCTACGTCGGCGACACCGCGCACTCGCCCTACGGCCCCAAGCCCATCGCCGAGGTGCGCCGCTACGCCCTCGAAGTGCTCGACGACCTCGTCGCCCAGGGCGTGAAGATGCTCGTGATCGCCTGCAACACCGCGAGCGCCGCCATGCTGCGCGACGCCCGCGAGCGCTACGACGTGCCCGTCGTGGAGGTGATCCAGCCGGCCGTGCGCCGCGCGGTGAAGACCACCCGCAACGGCCGGGTAGGCGTGATCGCGACGGCCGGCACGATCGGCTCGCGCGCCTACGACGACGCCTTCGCGGCCGCCCCGCACCTCGAGCTGTTCACCCGCGCCTGCCCGCGCTTCGTCGAGTTCGTCGAAGCAGGCGTCACGAGCGGCCCCGAGCTGCTCGCCGCCGCCGAGGAGTACCTCGCCCCGCTGCGCGATGCGGAGATCGACACGCTGGTGCTCGGCTGCACGCACTACCCCTACCTCAAGGGCGCCATCTCCTACGTGATGGGCGAGGATGTCACGCTCGTCTCGAGCGACGTCGAGACCGCCAACGACGTCTACCGCACGCTGGCGGACCGCGGCATCGAGCGCAGCGGCGCCACGCCCCCGAGCTACAGCTTCCGCGCCACCGGCGAGAGCGAGGACGAGTTCCTGCGCCTCGCGCACCGCTTCCTCGGTCCCGAGGTGAACACGGTGTCGCTCGTGGAGACCGGGGCGATCGCCCTGCCGCGCGACCTGCGCGCCTGACCCGACCATCCGCATCCCCCTCGAGAAGGAGCACCCCATGAGCGAGACCCGCGTCGACGGCCGCACGAACGACCAGCTGCGCCCCATCACGATCGAGCGCGGCTGGAGCGCTCAGGCCGAGGGCAGCGCGCTGATCAGCTTCGGCGGCACCAAGGTGCTCTGCACCGCCAGCTTCACGAACGGCGTGCCGCGCTGGATGGCGGGCAAGGGCAAGGGCTGGGTCACGGCCGAGTACTCCATGCTGCCCCGGTCGACGAACGAGCGGATGCAGCGCGAGAGCGTCAAAGGCAAGATCGGCGGCCGCACGCACGAGATCAGCCGCCTGATCGGCCGCAGCCTGCGGGCCGCCGTCGACATGAAGGCGCTCGGCGAGAACACCATCGTCATCGACTGCGACGTGCTGCAGGCCGACGGCGGCACCCGCACCGCCGCGATCACGGGCGCCTTCGTCGCGCTCGTCGACGCGATCGAGTGGGGCCGCGAGAAGAAGTTCATCGGGCAGAAGGCGCAGGCCATCGTCGACAGCATCCAGGCGGTGTCGGTGGGCATCATCGACGGCACCCCGATGCTCGACCTCGCCTACACCGAGGACGTGCGCGCCGAGACCGACATGAACGTCGTGATGACCGGCCGCGGCCTGTTCATCGAGGTGCAGGGCACCGCCGAGGGCGCGCCCTTCGACCGCGAGGAGCTCGACGCGCTGCTCGAGCTGGGCACCGCAGGCAACGCCGAGCTGGCCCGCATCCAGGCCGAGGTGCTCGAGCGGTGACCACCGTCGTCCTCGCCACGCACAACGCCCACAAGGTGCAGGAGCTCTCGCGCATCCTGGGCCCGCAGCTGGGCGGCATCGAGCTCGTCGCCTACGACGGCCCCGAGCCGGTCGAGGACGGCCTGACCTTCGCCGCCAACGCGCTCATCAAGGCCCGCGCGGCGGCCGCGCACACCGGCCTGCCGGCGCTCGCCGACGACTCCGGCATCTGCGTCGACGTGCTGGGCGGCTCGCCCGGCATCTTCTCGGCTCGCTGGGGAGGACCGGCCCGCGACAGCGACGCCAACCTCGAGCTGCTGCTGTGGCAGCTCAGCGACGTCGCCGACGGGCACCGCCGGGCGCAGTTCGCCTGCGCTGCGGCGCTCGCGCTGCCCGACGGCATCGAGCGCGTCGAGGAGTCCCGCTGGCCGGGCCGCATCTTGCGCGAGCGCGCCGGCGCGCAGGGCTTCGGCTACGACCCGATCTTTCACCCGGACGGCTCGCCGGTGTCGGCCGCCGAGATGAGCGCCGACGAGAAGAACGCGGTCTCGCACCGCACGCAGGCCTTCAGCGCGCTGCTGCCGCAGGTGCTCGCGCTGCTGGGCTGATTCCTCGCGCGCGCCGCCGCCCCTGCGGCGCGACCGAGCGTGGTCGCTCGCGCCCGGCTGGCCCCGACCGCGCGCCTCCGCTCGGGAAAGGGACGAGCGGATTCGCGGTCAGAGCCAGCTGCGCTCGCGGGCCGCGCGCGCGGCCAGGTGCCGCGAGCTCGTGCCGGTCTTGCTCATCGCGCTCGACAGGTAGTTGCGCACCGTGCCGCTGGCCAGGTGCAGCCGGGCGCCGATCTCGCGCACCGAGTAGCCCTCGGTGGTGAGCCGCAGCGCGTCGAGCTCGCGGTCGGTGAGCGGGCAGTCGTCCATCATCGCCGCGGCCGAGATCTCGCTGTCGATGTAACGCTGGCCGCCGTGCACCCGCTCGACGACCTCGGCGAGCTGCGCCGGGTCGATCGACTTCGAGACGAAGCCGCGCACGCCCGCGGCGAGCGCCCGCTTGAGCAGCCCGGGCCGGCCGTGCCGGGTGAGCAGCACGATCGCGCGCTCCGGGAAGGCCTCGAGGATCCGCGTGGTGGCCTCGATGCCGTCCATGCGCGGCATCTCCATGTCGAGCAGCACCACGTCCGGCTGGTGCTCCGCGTCGAGGGTGACGGCATCGGCCCCGTTGTCGGCCTGGGCGACCACGAGGATCTGCCCCTCGAGCTCGAGCAGCGAGCCGATCGCGCCCCGCAGCAGGTTCTCGTCGTCGGCCAGCAGCACCCGGATCATGCGGTCACCTTCTCGCGGCTGCCGGCGAGGCTCGCCTCGGTCGTGAAGACGCCCTTGTTGGCGGCGGCGTGCAGCTCGCCCCCGGCGTCGCGGAAGCGCTCGGCGAGGCGGGCCAGCCCGCGCAGCTTGGGCTCCGCATCCGCTGCGCCGTCGTTGCTGAGCAGGATGCGCCGATCGCCGAAGCGCACATCGACGCGGGTGGCCTGCGCGTGCCGCAGGATGTTCGTCGTGCCCTCGCGCACGACGAGGCCGAGCAGCTCCTCGCCCTCCTCGGGCGCCGTGCCGTGCACGGTGAAGCGGATGCCCGCCGCCTCGAAGAGGGCGGCGGAGTTGGCGAGCTCGGCGCTCAGCGACACCTCGCGCTGACCGTAGGCGAGCGAGCGCGTCTCGGCCAGGGTCTCGGCGACCAGCCCCTCGATCTCGGCGAGGTGCTGGCGCGCCAGCTCGGGGTCGCGTTCGAGCAGGCGGTCCGCGAGCCTCGCCTTGAGGCGGATCACGTGCAGCGTGTGGCCCTGGATGTCGTGCAGGTCGGCGGCGAAGCGGAACCGCTCCTGCATGACCGCGAGGCTCGCGGTGGCCTGGCGCGCGTCGTCGAGCTCGAGCGAGATGTTCCAGGCGTAACGGTTGAGCCAGAGCATGAACACCATGCCGACGTGCAGGCCGAGGGCCAGGCTCAGCCCCGAGCCCAAGTCGGCCTCGATCGCCGCGCCGGTCGTGGGCGGCCCGTCGAGGTCGATCTGCAGCGCCTGCACGACCGGCAGCGGCAGCCCGCCCAGCACGATCGCGAGCAGCGACCACCAGCCGCGGTGGTTCGGCCGGTAGGAGACGAGCATGCCGGCGCCGATGGCGAAGGGCAGCACGCCGAGGGGGTTGGTGAGGCAGAGCACCGACACCCACCAGAGCGCGTAGCCGGCCACCGTCATCGTGGGCACGATCCAGCGCGGCCCCTCCTCGGCCCAGTACCGCGCGCAGAGCACGGTCGCGAGGATGCCGAAGGCGAGGCTGGTGAGCATGAGGCCGACGTTGTCGAACCAGCCGATCCCGACGAAGAGCACGGCGATCAGCGAGACGACCAGCGACCACGTCGTGTAGCGGTGCATCCGCTTGAGCGGGGAGACCGCGCGCTTGGTCCTCTTCACGCGTCAACGCTATCGCGGGCCGCGCTGGACCAGCAGGGCGGATGCGCATGGCCCGATGTGACATCAGTCATGCCGATCCGTGCCCGCTCGGCACTACGCCGCAGCCGCTCGTCGGCGTTGGATCGAGGCATGACGAACACCACCGTGATCCGGGCCACCGGCCTCCGCGTCTCCTACGGCTCCTTCGAAGCCGTCAAGGGCGTCGACCTCACCGTGCGTCGCGGCGAGATCTACGCCCTCCTCGGCACCAACGGCGCCGGCAAGACCACCACGCTCGAGACCCTCGAGGGGCACCGCGCGCCGACCGCCGGCACCGTCGAGGTGCTCGGCGGCGACCCCGCCGACCGCAAGCGCATCCGCCCGCGGATGGGCGTGATGCTGCAGGAGACCGGCTTCGCCGGCGAGCTGACCACCATCGAGATGATCGAGCTGGTCGGCAAGCTCTCGGGACGCAGCGACGACCCTCAGCGGCTGCTCGAGGCGGTCGGGCTCGCCGACAAGGCGCGCACCCGGCTCGACCAGCTCTCGGGCGGCCAGAAGCGCCGCGTCGACTTCGTCATGGCCATCTACGGCTCACCCGAGCTCGTCTTCCTCGACGAGCCCACCACGGGCCTCGACCCGAGCGCCCGCGAGGCGCTCTGGGGGGTGGTGCAGGACGTGCGCCGAGCCGGCAGCACGATCGTGCTGACCACGCACTACCTCGAGGAGGCGGAGCGGCACGCCGACCGCATCGGGCTCATGCACGACGGCGTGCTGCAGCGGGAGGGTTCGCTCGCCGAGCTCGTGGGGGCGCACCCGTCCCGCATCCGCTTCGCACCCTTCGAGGGTGTCGAGGCGCTGCCCCTGGCCCACCGCGCGGACGACGAGCTCGTGACCATCGAGACCGCCGAGCTGCAGGACGACCTCGCCGCGCTGCTCGGCTGGGCCGCGGCCCGCGGAGTCCGTCTCGACCGGCTCAGCGCCACCAGCTCGAGCCTGGAGGACGTCTTCCGCACCCTCGGCGCCGCGCAGCCCGCGCGCGCGTGACTCGACCGATCGATCAGGAGAACACCATGCTCGCCATCGCCGCCGCCGAGTCCAAGATGCTCGTGCGCAACAAGCTCGTCGCCTTCAGCGCCCTGCTCATGCCGTTCCTGTTCGGCTTCCTCATGATCAACATGAGCGAGAACCTCGGCGGCTTCGCCTTCGCCGCCTCGTCGCTCGTGATCAGCGTCGTCGCCACCGCGGTCTACCTGACCGCGACCACGACGCTGGCCTCGCGCCGGCAGAACCTGTTCCTCAAACGGATGCGCTCCACCGCCGAGAGCGACCTCGGCATCATCGGCGGACTGCTGCTGCCGACCGTCGTGCTCGCCGGCATCCAGCTCGCCGTGATCCTCGTCGGCATGGTCGTGCTCGGCGGGGAGACCGTCGCGAACCCCGCCGTCGTGATCGTCGCGATCCTGCTCGCCATCGTCATGTTCGTCGGGCTCGCGCTCGCCACCGCCGGCGTGACCAACTCGCCGGAGCACGCGCAGGTCACCACCCTGCCGGTCTTCTTCATCGCGATCGCCGTCTCCGTCTGGGCCGGCATCGGCTCGACCTTCGAGGAGCCGGGATCGGTCTTCGGGCTCGTGCGGGCGTTCCTGCCCGGCGGGGGCGTCGCCGAGCTCATCGGCCTCGGCTGGAGCGGCGCGCCGATCGCGGAGCTGCTGCCCCCGCTCGGCGGTGCGGTGCTCTGGGCCGTCATCGGCCTCGTCGCAGCGCGGCGCATGTTCCGCTGGGAGCCCCGGGTCTGAATCCTCTGGTGCGCCGGCGCTCCTGCGGCGCACGGGCGGCGGGAGCGATCGAGCGCGGTCGCTCGCTCCGGCCGGCTCGCCAGGCACCGGGCCCCGTTGCGGCGGGGCCCTTCGCCGTGCCGCCGTGGTCTAAGGTTTCGGTATGCCGAAATCCCGATCCTCGGGCGGCCTCGCGGCGGCGCTCGCCGCGGGTCTGCTGCTCAGCGGATGCGCGAATCCCTTCGCCGACGACGCCCCGTCGACCGCATCCTCCGCCTCCGATCGGCCCATCGTGCTGACCACCTTCACCGTGCTCGCCGACCTCGTCGCCGAGATCGGCGGCGACGCCGTCGAGGTGCGCTCGATCACCCGTGTCGGCGCGGAGATCCACGGCTACGAGCCCACCCCGTCCGACCTCGTCGCGGCGCAGGACGCCGACCTGATCCTGGACAACGGCCTCGGTCTCGAGGGCTGGTTCGCGCAGTTCACCGCGGGCATCGACGCGCCGCGCGCGACGCTCAGCGTCGGCGTCGAGGAGATCCCGATCGGCACGGGGGAGTACGCGGGCCGGGTGAACCCGCACGCCTGGATGTCGCCGATGCAGGCGGCGGTCTACGTCGACAACGCGGTGGCCGCGCTCTCGGCGCTGGCGCCCGCATCCGCTCGCTCGTTCGAGCAGAACGGCGCGGACTACAAGGTCTCGCTCGCCGCGCTCGAGACGCGCATCGCCGACGCGGTGGCGACCATCCCCGAGGAGCAGCGGATGCTCGTCACCTGCGAGGGCGCCTTCAGCTACCTCGCGCGCGACGCCGGCCTCGAGGAGGCATCGCTCTGGGCCGTGAACCAGGAGCGCCAGGGCACGCCGCAGCAGACCGCGGCGGTCGTCGACGTCGTGCGCGAGCGCGGCGTGCGGGCGGTGTTCTGCGAGTCGACCATCAGCGACGCCGCGCAGCGCCAGGTGGCGCTCGAGACCGGCGCGACGCTCGCCGGCCCGCTCTACGTCGACTCGCTGACGATCGGCGCGCCCGTGCCCACCCTGCTCGACCTGCTCGAGCACGACATCGACACGATCGTGGAGGCCCTCTCATGAGCGCCGTGCAGATCACCGAGCTCACCGTGCACTACGGCGAGGTGCTCGCGCTGACGGGCGTCGACCTCCGGCTCGAGGAGGGGCGGGTGATCGGACTGCTCGGCACCAACGGCGCCGGCAAGTCCACGCTCTTCAACGCCGTCATGGGGCTCGTCGCGCCGACCCGCGGTCGGGTCGAGGTGCTCGGCGGCAGCTCGCTCGCCGCCCGCCAGCGCGGGCTCGTCGCCTTCGTACCGCAGAGCGAGCGGATCGACACCGACTTCCCCGTCTCGGTGCGCGACGTCGTCGCCATGGGCCGCTACGGACGGCTCGGCGTCACCCGGCGGCTGCGCGCCGCCGACCGCGCCGCCGTCGACGCCGCGATCGCCCGCGTCGGGCTCACCGAGCTGGCCGACCGGCAGATCGGCGACCTCTCGGGCGGGCAGCGCAAGCGCGCCTTCGTCGCCCGCGGCATCGCCCAGGACGCCCGGCTGCTGCTGCTCGACGAGCCGTTCGCCGGCGTCGATGTCACCTCGCAGGCGCTCATCACCCGGCTGCTGCACGAGCTGCGCGACGAGGGGCGCACCGTGCTCATCTCCACCCACGACCTCGCCGGGGTGCCCGCGCTCTGCGACGAGGTCGTGCTGCTGCACCATCGGGTCGTGTTCCAGGGCGACCCGGCCGAGGCGCTCGCGCCGGAGCGGCTGGCGCTGGCGTTCGTCGGCCCGGACGTGGCGGATGCCGCGCATGCGCCGGATCCGCGGCCTGCTCAGCTCCGGGGCGACGGTCCCGCGCCGTCGGAAGCGCGCGACGCCGGCCCCGCCCATCCGCTCGACCGGACGGAGGAGCCCGCATGATCGACCTGATCCTCGAGCCGCTGCAGTACTCCTTCATGACCAGGGCGCTGCTGGTCAGCCTCGTCGCGGCCGTCACCTGCGCGCTGCTCAGCGTGTGGCTCGTGCAGATCGGCTGGTCGCTCATGGGCGACGCCGTCTCGCACGCCGTGCTGCCCGGCGTGGTCATCGCCTACCTGATCGGCTGGCCCTTCGCGATCGGCGCCTTCGTCTTCGGCGTCGGCGCGGTGGCGCTGATCGGCGGCATCCAGTCGACGACGAGGATCAAAGCTGACGCGGCCATCGGCGTGGTCTTCACCGCACTCTTCGCGCTCGGCGTCGTGCTCATCAGCCGCACGCCCTCGAGCGTGGACCTGAGCCACATCCTGTTCGGCAACGTGCTCGGCACGAGCGCCGCCGACCTCGTGCAGGTGCTCGTCATCGGCTCGCTGACGGTGGCGGTGCTGCTCGTCAAACGGCGCGACCTGACCCTCTTCGCCTTCGACCCGGCGCACGCCCACGCGCTCGGCCTCAGCGTGCGCGGGCTGCGGGCGCTGCTGCTCGGGATGCTCGCGCTCACGGTCGTCACCGCGCTGCAGGCCGTCGGTATCATCCTCGTCGTGGCGATGCTCATCACCCCCGGCGCGACCGTCGTGCTGCTCAGCCGGCGCTTCGACCGCATGCTGCTGCTCGCCGTGCTGATCACCGCGGCCAGCGCGGTCGCCGGGGTCTACGCCAGCTACCACCTCGACATCGCGACCGGCGGGTCGATCGTGCTCGCGCAGGCCGTGGCCTTCCTGCTGGCGTTCCTGTTCGGGCCGCGGGGCGGGATGCTCGCGCGGCTGCGCGGGCGACGGCGGGCGCGGGCGTCGACGACGGGCGCATCCGCCGGCGCCGCGTCCGCTCGGACGGACGGGGTCGTCCCGTGAAGGCGGTCGGCGGCGCGCACACCTCGGTGGCCGAGGACTACGTCAAGGTCGTCTACGGGCACACCGAGTGGCAGCCGACCCCCATCACGACCTCGGGGCTCGCGCTGCGGCTGGGCCTCGCCGCGTCGAGCGTGACGGAGATGGTCAAGAAGCTCGCCGCGGCCGGCCTGCTGACCCACGTGCCCTACGGCGCCGTCGAGCTGACCGACCGCGGCCGCGAGCTGGCGCTGCGCATGGTGCGCCGGCACCGCCTCATCGAGACCTGGCTGGTCGAGCAGCACGGCTACGGCTGGGACGAGGTGCACGACGAGGCCGAGGTGCTCGAGCACACCATCAGCGACCGGCTGCTCGACTCGATCGACGAGCAGCTCGGCCGGCCGGCGCGCGACCCGCACGGCGACCCGATCCCGGATGCCGCGGGCGTGCTGCGCCGCCCCGACGCGGTGCTGCTCGGCGAGGCGCCCGACGGCCACCGCGGCGCGGTGGTGCGCATCAGCGACCGCGACCCGGACCTGCTGCGCTACCTCGCGGCGGAGGGCATCGGGCTGGACACCCCGTCGCCGTGCTCGGACGGCGCCCCTTCGGCGGCGCGCTGGCGGTGCGGGCGGCGGATGCGGAGCTCGACCTCGGCGAGGAGGTCGCGGCGAGCGTCTGGATCGCGCGCTGACGCGCATCCGCTCGCCCTTCGCAGAGCTCGGAAATCGCTGATCAGAGCGAGGATCGTTCTCATTCCCGAGAGGCCCCGCGGCTCGCGGAAGCGGGCTACGGTGGTCGTCATGGGCCACTCGCACGACCACTCGCACGCGCACGGGTCGAACCGTCGTCGGCTGCTCGTGGCGATCGCGATCATCGGCGCGTTCCTGCTCGTCGAGGTGGTCGGCGCCCTGCTCAGCGGCTCGCTCGCGCTGCTCGCCGACGCGGGCCACATGCTCAGCGATCTCATCGGCCTCTGCGTCGCCCTCGTCGCGCTCTCGGTCGCCGCGCGCCCCGCCACCGACCGCCAGACCTTCGGCTACCGCCGCGCGGAGGTGTTCGGCGCGCTGATCAACGGCGTGATCCTCGCCGTCGTCGCGGTGAGCGTGGCCATCGAGGGCGTGCGCCGGCTGCTCGAGCCCGCCGAGGCCGAGATCCAGGGGCCGCTCATGCTCGCGGTCGCGGCCGCCGGCCTGGTCGCGAACGTCGCCGCGCTGCTCGTGCTGCGCGGCGGGCGGGGCGAGTCGATCAACATGCGCGGCGCCTACCTCGAGGTGCTCGGCGACCTGATCGGCTCGGTCGCCGCGATCGCCGCCGGCGTCGTGATCCTGACGACCGGATGGGCGCCCGCCGACGCCATCGCCTCGTTGGCCATCGCGGCCCTCATCCTGCCCCGCGCGTTCGCCCTGCTGCGCGAGGTCGTGCACGTGCTCAGCGAGAGCGCGCCGCGCGAGACGAGCGTCGCCGAGATCCGCGAGCACGTGCTGCGCGCCGACGGCGTCGTCGCCGTGCACGACGTGCACGTCTGGGCGATCACCTCCGGGCACCCGGTGTTCACGGCGCACGTCGTCGTCGAGGACTCGGTGTTCGAGTCCGGCGGCACCGACGCGCTGCTCGATCGCCTCGGCGGCTGCCTCGCCGAGCACTTCGATGTGGAGCACTCCACCTTCCAGCTCGAGCCGGCCTCGCACGCCCACCACGAGGACGTCGCGCACCGCTGAGCGCCGCGGGCCGTTGCGCGCAGGCTCGCGATGCGGCGCCAGGGTCGTTCTCGGCGGATACGCCGCGCCATATGGCTACCGGCGGGGGAGCGGCGGAACGACAGATGCATGGCGGTACGACCGTGCAACTGTCGTTGTGCCATGCACTCGTGATGGGAGGGGGCGGTGCTGCCGCGGCAGGCGCCGACCGCCGCCGGTCAGTCGCGGGGGCGCGGCTCCTGCTCGTCGAGCTCGCCGGTGTCGAGCGACGTGAGCACCGGGCCGGTGCCGGTGGACTCGGCCTCCTCGGCGCGGCGCTCCCGGCGCTCCTTGAGGAAGTGCACGACCATGCTGCCGACGACGATCACGACGAGGCCGATGAAGACGTACTCGATGTAGTGCGTCACGAGGTCGGCGACGCCCGGGATGTGCGCAACGCCCCAGCCGATCATGATGAGGCCGACGCCCCAGGCGAGCGCCCCGATCACGTTGTAGAAGAGGAACTTGCGGTACGGCATGCGGCCGACGCCGGCGGCGACCGGCGCGATGGTGCGGGCGACCGGCACGAAGCGCGCGATCGTCACCGCGAGGCCGCCGTAGCGGGTGAAGAAGGCGTTGGTGCGGTCGACGCTCTTGCGCGAGAAGAAGCCGCTCGACTTGCGCTCGAAGACGGCCGGACCGCCCTTGACCCCGATGAGGTAGCCCAGCTGATCGCCGAGCACGGCGGCGAGGAACACGGCCAGGCAGACCACCCAGACCGGCTGGGGGATCGTGCCCTGGAAGGTGAGCACGCCGGTGACCAGCAGCAGGGTGTCGCCGGGCAGCAGGAAGCCGATCAGCAGGCCGGTCTCCACGAAGACGATGGCGCAGACGACGAGCAGGCCCCAGGCGCCGGCGCCCTGGATGATGCCTTCGACGTCGAACAGTCCAGCGGCGAGGGTCTCCACGGGTCGGTCTCCTGAGGGTGGGCCACGGTTCCGCGGCAGGTAATCGGCTGCTCGGCTGCGACTGCGGCGAGCGGATGCGGGATCGGTCGATCGGTGCGGAAGGAGGGACTTGAACCCTCACGCCCTGGAGCACAGGAACCTAAATCCTGCGTGTCTGCCAATTCCACCACTCCCGCGGGTGGCTCCAGTGTATGCGCGGGTCAGGGGCCGCCCCGTCGGCCCCGGGGATGAACCGGGGTGGTACCGGGGTGCCCCTTCCGGGCACAGGACGCGCGGGGCCGCCGTCCGCATCCGGCCGCTCGCATGGACCGCCGTGCGCCCCGGTTCAGCATCGACGCACCGCGGCGGTCGTCGTTCACCCGCCGGTCACGCGAGGGCCGCCCGGCCGCCACGGCGCATCCGTAGCTTCGCCCCGGCGTCGCGATCGGCGGTGCCGCACAGCACACACCCGAACCACCACTCGAAAGGTGCACGCTCCCATGCGTTCCACGATCATCCGCGGCTCCGCCATCGCCGCAGGCCTGACCCTCGCCCTCGGACTCGCCGCCTGCTCCACGGGCGCCGACGCGGGCACCGACACCGGCAGCGAGTCCTCGACCGGTCAGTTCGCCAAGGACGAGAACACCCTCGTCATCGGCATGGTGCCCGACCAGGAGTCGGTGGAGAACAACTTCCAGCCGATGGTCGACTACATCGCCGAGGTCACCGGCAAGGAGGTCGAGCTCATCGAGTCGGCCGACTACGCCGCGCTCGTCGAGGCCGCGATCGCCGGCCGCATCGACATCGGCACCTTCTCGGGCTTCACCTACGTCGCGGCCACCAACGGCGGCGCGGACCTCATCCCGATCGGCGTGCAGGTCACCGAGGAGGGTGCGGAGCCCGGCTACGAGTCCGTCGCGATCGCCAACGCGGACAGCGACGTCGAGAGCATCGAGGACTTCGCCGGCAAGAACGTCTGCTTCGTCGACCCGGGCTCGACCTCCGGCTACCTGTACCCGAGCGCCACGCTGCTCGACGCGGGCATCGATCCCGAGGCCGACATCACGCCGGTCTTCGCGGGCGGTCACGACGCCTCGGCGCAGAAGACGGCCCAGGGCGTCGAGTGCGAGGTCGGCTTCGCCGAGGACGCCGTCGTCGACACGACCGGCATCGAGCAGGGCCTCTTCGCCGAGGGCGACCTGAAGGTCATCGCTCGCACCACCGTGCCGGGCGCCCCGGTCGTCATGTCGGGCCTGCTGCCCCAGGACCTCCAGGACGAGCTGCTCGAGAAGCTGCAGGGCTTCACCGTGCAGGACATCGAGGACGCCGGCATCACCGTGACCGACGCCTTCCGCGCCTACTTCTACGAGATGGTGCCGGTCGAGGACTCGTACTACGACACCGTGCGCCTCGTGTGCGAGGAGACCGGTGCGCCCCAGTGCGACCCGGCCGCCGCCTGAGCCCGACCGATCGCTGAAGGAGACGGTGCGATGAGCGCGAGCCCGGTCATCCGGTTGGACGACGTGAGCAAGCGCTTCGGCGCGACCCAGGCCCTGGAGGAGGTGTCGCTCGAGATCGAGGCGGGTTCGGTCGTGGTCCTGCTGGGCCTGTCCGGCTCCGGCAAATCGACGCTGCTGCGCCACCTCGACGGCCTCGAGGTGCCCACGAGCGGTTCGGTCGAGGTGCTCGGGCAGTCCGTCCCCGAGCTGCGGGGCCGCGCATTGCGCGCGCTCCGCGGCCGGGTCGGCTTCATCTTCCAGCAGTTCGAGCTCGTGGGCTCGATCACGGTGCTGGAGAACGTGCTCACGGGAGCCCTGGCCCGCCTCCGCGGCCCTCGGCTGGGGCTCCCCAGCTATCCGAAGGCGCTGCGCGAGCAGGCCTTCGCCCACCTCGAGGAGGTCGGGCTCGCCGCCCAGGCCTTCCAGCGGGCCGACACGCTCTCGGGCGGCCAGCAGCAGCGCGTGGCGATCGCCCGCGCGCTCATGCAGGACCCCGAGATCCTGCTCGCCGACGAGCCGGTCGCCTCGCTCGACCCCGAGTCGAGCGACCAGGTCATGAACCTCATCCGCGAGATCGGCCTGCGCCGCGGCCTCACCGTGGTGTGCAGCCTGCACCAGGTCGATCTCGCCCTCGCATGGGCCGACCGCATCGTCGGTCTGCGCCACGGCAGGGTCGTGCTCGACACCCCGGCCGAGGGGCTCAGCAAGGAGCAGGTCATGGAGATCTACGGGCGCGTCGCCACGTCGACCGCCGAGATCGCCGCCCTGCAGGACGAGCTGCTCGAGACGGTCGCGGCGATCGCCGCCGAAGAGAACGCCGCGCGATGACGGCGATCGCGCCGCCCCGCGCATCCGCTCCGGCGACGCCGCCCGGCGCCCCGCGCCGCACGCTCGCCAGGCCCTCCGGCCGCGTGCTCACGGCCGCGGCACTGCTGCTCGGCCTCGGCGTGGCCGCCATCTGGTCGATCGTCGACCTCGAGGTCGGCCTCAACCAGCTCGAGCGCGGCCTCGCGAACGCCGGCCGCTTCCTGCAGCGCACGGTGCCCTTCGAGTGGCCGAGCCTCGGCGACGTGCTCTGGCTCAGCGCCATGACGCTCGCGATCGTCGTGCTCGGCACCCTCCTCGCGACCGTCATCTCGATCCCCGTCGCCTACCTCTCGGCCGCGAACACCTCGCCCGGCGGACTCGTCACGCGACTGCTCGGCCGCCTCATCGGCATCGTCTCGCGCGCCACCCCCGACGCCTTCCTGGCGCTGGCCTTCGCGATGATCATCGCCCAGGGCGCGCTGCCCGGCATCCTCGCGCTGGGCCTGCACTCGGTCGGCATGATCTCCAAGCTGACGGCGGATGCGATCGAGCAGATCGACGAGGGCCCTCGCCTGGCCCTCCGCGCGGCCGGCGCGACGAAGGCGCAGGAGTTCTGGGGCGGCATCTGGCCGCAGATCCTGCCGTCGGTGATCGCCACGGTGCTGCACCGCGCCGACATCAACCTGCGCGCCACCGTGGTGCTCGGCTTCGTGGGCGTCGCGGGCCTCGGCCTCGAGCTCAGCCTGGGGCTCAAGTCGTTGAACTACCGCGAGGGCATCCCCTACGCGATCATCATGTTCGCGCTCTGCATCGTCTTCGAGATCATCGCCACGAGCGTGCGCTCGACGCTGCTCGGCGTGCGGCCGTCCGGCCGCAGCCTCGGCGGCCTGCTCGCCCGCCGCACGGTGCCCGCGGCGCCGGTCGCGGTCGACCCGCTCAAGCAGCCCTGGACCCCCGAGCGCCGCCGCCTCGCCGGCTTCTCGCGCAGTTCGATCGTCGTGATCATCGGCGCGCTGGCGGTCATCTCGACGTCGCTACCGAACTTCTCGCTCTTCTGGCAGAACATCGGCATCGCGCTCAACCGCATGCTGCCGCCGCAGATCGACGAGGCGAAGTGGGGCTCGGTCGCCGAGGACTTCCTCATCACCATCCAGGTCGGCCTCGCCGCCACGCTCGTGGGCGTCATCCTCTCCGCGGTGTTCGGCGTCTTCGCCGCCCGCAACGTGGCGCCCAACCCGACCGTGCGCGGTATCTTCCGGCTCCTGCTCGTGGTCAACCGCGGCATCCCCGAGCTGCTCCTGGCGTTCTTCCTCATCATCCTCACGGGCCTCGGCGCCACCGCCGGCGTGGTCGCGCTCGCCATCGGCGGCATCGGCCTGCTCGGCAAGCTCGTCGCCGACAGCCTCGAGGAGGTCGACCCGGGCCCCGAGCGCGCGCTGCGCGCGACCGGCGCCACCCGCGCGCAGATCTTCTTCGCCGCGACGCTGCCGCAGGCGGCGCCGGCGATCGTGGGCCACGTGCTCTACCTGCTCGACACGAACGTGCGCGCCTCGAGCCTGCTCGGCGTGATCGGCGGCGCCGGCATCGGCTTCACGATCCTGCAGGCCAGCCGCATCAACCACCAGGAGATGCTCGCGCTGCTCATCATCATGGTCTTCGTGGTGCTGGCGATCGAGGCGCTGTCGTCGCTCATCCGCTCGCTGGTCAAGTGAGCGAGGAGGCGTTCGACCTCGTCGTCGTCGGGGCCGGCATCGTCGGCCTCGGCGCCGCCTACGAGGGGCTGCGCCGCGGCCTGCGGGTGGCGGTGGTCGAGCGCTCCGCCGGCGTGAAGGGCGCGAGCGTGCGCAACTTCGGGCACGTGGGCGTCACCGGCCAGTCCGGCGAGGCGCTCGGCTACGCGCTCGAGGCACGCGAGCGCTGGCTGGAGCTCGCCGCCGAGGCCGGCTTCTGGACCTCGCAGCGCGGCGGCGCGATCGTCGCCCGGGGCGAGGAGGAGCAGGCGCTGCTCGAGCAGCTCGCGGCGGAGCGCGGTCACGCGCAGCTGCGTCTGCACGGAGCGGATGCGATCCGCGAGGCCACGGGAGCAGCGGATGCGCGCATCACCGGCGGTGCGCTGCTGCCGCTCGACCTGCAGGTCGACCCCCGCGAGGCGGCCCCCGCCATCGCCCGGCTCCTCGAGGCCCGCGGCGTCGTCTTCCGCTGGGGCGCCGCAGCGCTCGGCATCGAGCCGGGCTCCGTGACCACCGCATCCGGAACCCTCCGTGCGGACGCGGTCGTCGTCGCGGTCAACGCCGACGTCGACCAGTTCTTCCCGCAGCTCGCCGCCGAGGCACGGCTGCGCCGCTGCGGGCTCGACATGCTGCTGCTCGACTGGCGGGGCGCGCCTGCGGTGCCGCATCCGCTGCTCACCGGCTCGTCGATGCTGCGCTACTCGGCCTTCGCGGGGCTCGACGGCGCCGAGGCGCTGCGCGAGCGGATCGCCTACGAGCAGCCGGAGATGATCGAGCGCGACGTCAACCAGATGGTGACGCAGCGGCCCGACGGCACGCTGATCGTGGGCGACACCCACTACCGCGGCCACGCGGTGGCGCCGTTCCAGGAGGAGCGCTCCTTCGACTACCTGCTCGAGCTCAACGAGCAGCTCTTCGCCCGCCGTGCCCCCGTGCTGCAGCGCTGGCAGGGCGTCTACGCGAGCGCGCCCCAGGAGTTCCTGCTCGCCGACCCCGCGCCCGGCGTGCGGGTCGCGAGCGTCACCACCGGCATCGGCATGACGACGGGGCTCGGCTTCGCCGCGCACGCCGTGGCCGGGCTGCTCTAACGAAGGACGGATCATGACCGACATCTCCGCAGCGTCGATCTCCTTGGCGGTGCTCGACATGGCTGGCACGACGATCGCCGACGACGGCCTCGTGGAGGAGGCCTTCGGGCTCGCCTACGACGCCGAGCCCGCGCTGGCCGGCTACGGCAGCCGCGAGGCGGTCAAGCAGTTCGCCCGTGCCACGATGGGCCAGTCGAAGATCGCGGTGTTCCGCGAGCTGACCGACGCCGACGACGCTGCCGAGCGCGCGAACCTGGCCTTCGAGCGCGGCTACGAGTCGCTCGTCGCGGGCGGCGGCGCGAGCGCGATCCCGGGCGCCGAGGAGGCGATCCGGGCGCTGCGCGACGAGGGCATCGCGGTCGTGCTCACCACCGGCTTCTCGCCGAGCACGCAGCGCGCCCTCATCGAGGCGCTCGGCTGGCACGACCTGGTCGACCTCGCGCTCGCGCCGGTCGACGCGGGCGGTCGCGGCCGGCCCTTCCCCGACCTCAACCTCACCGCGCTGATCCGCACCCGCACCGAGTCGGTGCAGCGGATGCTCGTGGCCGGCGACACCGTCAGCGACGTGCGCAGCGCGGTGCGCGCCGGCGCGGGCCGAGCGGTCGGCGTGCTCTCGGGCGCGCACGGCGAGGCGCAGCTGCGGGAGGCCGGAGCGACGGACGTGCTCGGCTCGGTCGCGGAGCTGCCGGCGCTGCTCGGGCTGTAGCGCCTCCCGCGCGCTCGTCTCAGGGGCAGAGCTCGAAGACGTAGCCCTCGTCGTCGGGGGTGAGCAGGTCGCGGTCGCGCAGCACCACCGAGGCCGGGGTCGCCGGATCGGCGCAGACCTCGGCGAAGGGCCGCGGCAGCGCGTCCGTGTACTCGATGTCGATCACCGCGTCGCCGTAGACGTCGGTGTAGGCGCCGCACTCGTCGTAGACGGCGCACTCCTCGACGACGGCGAAGTCGAAGCCGGCCTCCTCGTGCATCCGCTCGGTCAGCTCGGCGGCGTTCTTCTGGCCGGCGGCGAGGCCCGCGTCGTGGGCCACCGCGACGAGGGCGGCGGCGAGCGCCACGTTGTCGTCGACCGCGAGCGCTCCGTCGGAGCGGCTGAAGGTGTCGAGGTTGTCGAACTCCACGGCGTCGAAGCCGCGCTCGGCGCAGCCCTCGATCCACGGGCCGACGATGCCGGCGATCGCCTCGCGCGCTTCGGCGGAGCCCGTGTCGAGCAGCGCCTCGTCGGGCCACTCCGGGTCGAACACGGTCGCGCCGTCGCGCTGCAGCAGCAGCTCCTCGGGCCACAAGTCGAGCTCGCCCGGCTGGGTCTGGAAGCCGTTGACGTAGCAGACGGAGTACACGCCGTCGGCGGGCTCGGCCTCACGGTCGCGGCCGACGACGCCGACCGCGGCATCGGGCTCGTAGGCGCCGCCGAGCTGGTAGTCGGGGGACGCGCCGACGGGGAAGCCGGCGCCGCTCTCCGGCGCGGTCGCCGCGCATCCGCTCAGCAGCAGAGCAGCGATGGCAGCGGGAGCGAGGAACGAGCGGATGCGGGGCACGGCAGCGATCCTAGACGCGCCGCCGGCCCGGCTCAGGCCCGCGCGAACAGACCCGGGTAGTCGACGACGAGGCCCGCGCCGTCGACCTCGATCTCGCGCTCGAAGCCGCCGTCGAGCGCCTCGTAGCGGTAGCGGCGCTCGTCGAGGCGGGTGTAGCGCTGGCCGTCGGGCTGCACCGTCAGATCGAGCCCGACGTAGGCGGTCACGATCTCGGCGCTCGCGCCGACCGGCAGCCGCAGCCGACGGATCGGCAGCGTGTTCGTGAACGGCGAGAGCGCCAGGTCGATGTCGACCGCGGCGGCCAGGTCGGCGCGGCGCTCGCCGTCGACCGTCCAGGCGCAGTGCGTGCGGGCGAGCCGCAGCTCGCGCTCGCCGCGGCGCAGCAGCAGCGAGCGGAAGGCCCAGAGCGGCGAGAGCTCGAGGGAGTAGCGGATGCGATCGCCGCCCACCTCGACGGTCGAGTCGACGAGCACCCGATCGCGCTCCTCGCGCAGCGCGAGCCGCTCCATGCTCGAGGGCTCCGAGCCGCGCCACGCTACGCCGGTCATGGCAGGACCGTACGCCCCGATGCTGACGGCCGGATGAGCGCGTCAGCGGGTGAGCGCGAGCACCACGAGCACGGCCGCGCCCACGGCGAGCACGACGGCGACGACGACGAGCAGGCGGCTGACCCGGTCGGGCGACTTCGGGTCCTTGCGTCGGTTCCTGGAAGCGTGCATGGCGGGCTCCGTCCGAGAGGCGGGGGCCGGCGTCGGGGGGACGTGACACCGACCCCCGCTGGGGAGCGTACCGAGCGGCGCATGTGCATCGGCAGGGAGTGCGCGCCCCCGGTGCGGGCGCGCTCCTGCGTCCGGCCCGCGCCCCTGCCTGTGGAAAACCGCGCCGCGGGCGCTCGGGACGAAACGACCATGGCCGCATGCCCACCGCCGTCGCCTCGATCACCGAGCGGGTGCGCGAGCGCCTGCGCCAGGGCGGCGTCGATCTCGCCGCCCGACCCGAGGCCGCCGGCACCCTCGTCCGCGAGGAGGTGCGCCGCTACGCCGAGCGCGCGCTGGCCGGGGACGGCCCGCTGCTCGGCGACGAGCCCGGCACCGCGCGGCAGGTGCTCGCCCAGCTGACCGGCTACGGACCGCTGCAGCCGCTGTTCGACGACCCCTCGGTCGAGGAGATCTGGGTCAACGGGGTCGACAAGGTCTTCGCCGCTCGGAACGGCGTCTCGGAGGCGACCGGCATCCGGCTGTCGCAGATCGAGATCCGCGACCTCGTCGAGCGGATGCTGCAGACGTCCGGCCGCCGCGTCGACCTCTCGAGCCCCTTCGTCGACGCCTCCCTGCCCGACGGCAGCCGGCTCCACGTCACGATCCCGGACATCACCCGCGAGTGGTCGGTCAACATCCGGCGCTTCCCGCAGCGCATCCGCTCGCTCCAGCGGCTCGTCGAGCTCGGCTCGCTCGACGCGGCGCTCGCCGAGGTGCTGCGCACGGCGGTGCGGGCCGGCCGCAGCATCCTCGTCACCGGCGCGACGCAGGCCGGCAAGACCACGACGCTCGCGGCGCTGCTCGGCGAGAGCGCCCCGAGCGACCGGATCGTCACGGTCGAGGAGACCTTCGAGCTCGCCATCGAGGCGCGCGACGTCGTGGCGATGCAGTGCCGCCAGCCCAGCCTCGAGGGCACCGGCGAGGTCACCTTGCGCCGCCTCGTCAAGGAGGCGCTGCGCATGCGCCCCGACCGCATCGTGGTCGGCGAGGTGCGCGACGCCGAGGCGCTCGACCTGCTGCTGGCGCTCAACGCCGGCCTGCCCGGCATGTGCACGCTGCACGCCAACAGCGCCCGCGACGCGCTCGCCAAGCTCTGCACCCTGCCGCTGCTCGCGGGGCGCAACATCGACGCCGGTTTCATCCTGCCGACCGTCGCCGCGAGCCTCGACCTCGTCGTCCACTGCGAGCTGCTGCCCGACGGCCGCCGCCGCATCCGCGAGGTGATCGAGCCCACCGGCGTCGAGGGCTCGACGATCACCGCTCGGACGGTCTACGACGGAGCGGATGCGGTCCCCGCGGCCGCAGTGCCGCTGCCCGAGCGGGCGGTGGCGCGGTGACCGCCCCGATCCTGCTCGGCGCGATGCTCGGCGCCGGCGTCCTGCTGCTCCTCGCTCCACGGCTATGGCCCCGCAGCACGAGGCAGCGCTCGCCCGAGCCCGGGCCGCTGCGCCTCCTGCGCGACCGGCTCGTGCAGGCCGGGCTCGCCTCCGTCTCCGCTCCCGTGTTCCTCCTCGTCGTGCTGCTCGTGGCGCTGGCCACCAGCGTGCTCGGCGCCGCGCTGCTGCCCGTGCCGGTGCTCGGCCTCGTGCTCGGCGCCGTCGTGCTGGTCATGCCCTTCCTGCTGCTCGCCTCCCGTGCCCGCGGGCGCCGCAAGGCGGGCCGCGAGCACTGGCCGGACGTCGTCGACCTGCTCGTCTCCTCGGTGCGCGCGGGCAGCACGCTGCCGGAGGCGATCGCGCGCCTCGGCGACGTGGCGCCGGAACCGGTGCGACCGGTCTTCATCCGCTTCGCCGAGGACTACGAGACCACCGGCGACGTGGGGCGCTGCCTCGACGACTCGAAGGCGCGGCTCGCCGACCCGGTCGCCGACCGCATCCTCGAGACGCTGCGCATGGCGCGCGAGGTCGGCGGCACCGAGCTGACGAGCGTGCTGCGCGGCCTGGCTGCGGCCCTTCGCGCCGAGGCGGCCGTGCGCCGCGAGCTCGAGGCGCGCCAGGGCTGGCTCGTCAACGCGGCCCGGCTCGGCGTGGCCGCTCCCTGGATCGTGCTCGCCATGCTCGTCTCGCGCCCCGAGGCCGCCGCGGCGTACGACACCCCGACGGGCGCCGCGGTGATCGCGGGCGGGGTCGGCGTCTCGCTGATCGCCTACCGGGTGATGCGCGGCCTCGGCCGGCTGCCCGAGGAACGGCGGTGGTTCCGATGACCCTGCCCCTCGCCCTCGCGGTGCTCTGCGGCATCGGGCTCGGGCTCGGCGTCTGGTCGCTCGCCTCGCTCGCGCCGCCCCTGCGCGGCCCCCGGCTGCTGCTGCGCGTCGCCCCGGCCGTCGTCGACGTCTCGCCCGAGGCGCGCCGCCTGCTCGCCCGGCGGCCCGCCGACCCGCTGCCCGTGCTCGGCTTCCTCCTCGCGCCGATCGCCGAGGCCGGCCGCACGCTGCTCGACCGGGTGCTCGGCGGCGGCGAGACCATCGAGCGCCGCCTGCGGCAGTCGGGCAGCGGGCTCGACCTGCGCGGCTACCGCTCGCAGCAGCTGCTCGGCGTCGTCGGGGGAGCGGTCGGCGGAGCGCTGCTCGGGCTGCTGCTGCTCACGACCGCCGGCGCCTCGCCGCTGCTGCCCTTCGGCCTCAGTCCGCTCGGTGCCGTCGTGGCCCTGCTGCTGCGCGAGCAGCTGCTGGCCCGCGCGGCACGCCAGCGCCTCGATCGCCTGGCCGAGGAGCTGCCGACCACGCTCGAGTTCCTCACGCTCAGCCTCTCGGCCGGCGAGGGCGTGCTCGACGCCCTGCGCCGCCTCGCGAGGGTCGGCCGCGGCGAGCTCGCCGCCGAGTTCTCCCGCGCCCTCGCCGAGCACGCCACGGGCCGCCCGCTCGGCGAGGCGCTGCTCGAGCTCAGCGCCCGGCTGCGGCTGCCCGCGCTCGAGCGCTGCATCGACCAGCTCGTCGTCGCCCTCGAGCGAGGCACCCCGCTCATCGAGGTGCTGCGCGCCCACGCCGACGACGCCCGGGAGCTCGGCAAGCGCGAGCTGCTCGAGGCCGCCGGCCGCAAGGAGGTCGCGATGCTCGTGCCGCTCGTCTTCCTCATCCTGCCGATCACGGTGGTCTTCGCCATGTTCCCCGGCCTCGCGGTGCTGCAGATGGGCTTCTGAGATGGACGAGCGGATGCACCTCTCCAGCAGCGCTGCGGTCACGGGCGCGACCACGGCCCACCCGGTGATCGTCGAGCCCACCGCCGACCGCACGATCATCACGCACCGCACGACCACGACGAGAGGAACGACCATGCGAACCCTTCGAACGCGGGCCGCGCACGCCGCGGCCGCGCTGCGAGCCCACGTCGCCGACGAGCGCGGCGACGTGCCCGGATGGGTGCTCATCACGCTCATGACCGCCGGCCTCGTGCTCATCATCTGGGCGCTCGCCGAGCCAGCGCTGAGCGGCGTCTTCGACGCGGCCATCGCCCGGGTCATGGGGTACTGAGGGGCGCACCGTGCATCCGCTCGTCCGTTCCTCATCGCGCGCCGCCCGCGCCGCCCGCGCCGCCGCTCGGCTGCGCGGCAGGCTCGACCGCGCGCGATGGAGCGACGAGCGCGGATCGGCCCCGGCCGAGTTCGTGATGGTGAGCGCCCTGCTCGTCGCGCTGCTGCTCGCGGTGCTGCAGCTCGGACTGGCGCTGCACGTGCGCAACACGGTCACCGACGCGGCGTCGGAGGGCGCGCGCTTCGCGGCCCTGGCCGACGGCTCCGCGGCCGCCGGTGTCGAGCGCACCCGCGAGCTCATCGGCACCGCGCTCGGTCCCGCCTACGCCGACGACGTGTCGGCGGCGGAGGGCGAGCACCTGGGTGTGCCGTCCGTCGAGATCACCGTGCGCGCGGCGCTGCCGCTGTTCGGGCTGCTCGGCGTCGATCGCGGGCTGGAGGTGCGCGGCCATGCGGCGCTCGAGACCCTGCCATGAGCTCGGACGACTGCTCGACCGGCTCCGCGACGACCGCGGCAACGCCTCCCTCGAGTTCCTCGGCGCGGGCGTCGTGCTGCTCGTGCCGCTGGTCTACCTCGTGCTGGCCGTCGCGCAGATCCAGGCCGGTGCGCTCGCCGTCGAGGGCGCCGCGCGTCAGGCTGCGCGGGTGCTCGTCGAGGCGCCCGACCTGCCCGCGGGCGAGCGCTCGGCCGAGCTCGCCCTCGCCTTCGCGCTCGAGGACCACGGCCTCGCCGGCGTCGACGCGGCGCTCGCCGTGGTCTGCGACCCCGAGCCCTGCCTGGAGCGCGGCGGCCTCGTGCACGTGACCGTCTCCGCGGAGGTGCCGCTGCCGCTCGTGCCGCCCTTCGTGCAGTCCGCGCTGCCGGTCACCGTGCCGCTCGAGGCCGTGGCCAGCCAGCGCGTCTCCCGCTTCGCCGGGGCTGGATGATGCGCGCCCTCCGCCGCGACGACGGCTCGATCCTGCCGCTCGTGCTGCTCGGGGCCTTCCTCGGTCTGACCCTCGTGATCGTGGCGATCGGCGCCACCTCGCTCTACCTCGAGCGCAAGCGCCTGCTGAGCCTGGCCGACGGCGCCGCGCTCGCCGGAGCGGAGGCCTTCGACCTGGCCGAGGTCGTGCCAGGTGGCGAATGGCGCGCTCCGACCCTCGAGTCCGCGGACGTCGCGCTGGCGGTCGAGGACCACCTCGCGGTCGTGCCGCATCAGCTCGAGGGCCTCGAGCTGGTGAGCGCGGGCACCGCCGACGGTCGCACCGCTCAGGTCGTGCTGGCCGCCGACTGGCGCCCACCGGTCGTGGGGGTCGTGCTGCCCGAGGCGCTGCGCATCGAGGTCACGACCACGGCGCGCTCGGTGCTCGTCGCGCCGTAGTGCGCGGTCGACCGCATCCTCGCACCCGGGTCGTTGCTCGTGAGCACGGCCGGGCAACGACGAGTTCGCGCCACCGCGCCCCGGGAAAGCGACACGGTGGCCGCCCGCAGCCGCGCGCATCCCTACGCTCGCCTCATGCTCGAACTGCGCCCCAACTGCGAGTGCTGCGACCGCGATCTCGCCCTCGACGACCCGACGGTCGTCATCTGCTCCTTCGAGTGCACCTGGTGCGCCGACTGCGCCGCTGCGCTCGCGTCGATCTGCCCGAACTGCGGGGGAGGGCTCGTGCCGCGGCCCATCCGCCCGGCCGGCAAGCTCGCCGCGAACCCGCCCTCGAGCAGGCGCGTATTCACCGCCGGCCTGCACGAGCGGCATCTCGCGCTGCGCTGAGCGCAGCGCTCAGAAGACCTCGACCGGTGCCTCGCCCGCGGGCCCGCCGACGGTCGAGTCCACTCGGTCGCCGCCGAGCGCCTCGCCCTGGAACGTGCGCACGATCCACTCGCCGTCGGCGGTGTCCTCGGCGATGACGACGCCGGTGTTGTGCATCGGGTGGCTCAGGATGTGCTCGCGCGGCACGTTGATGCCGCGGATCGATGCCCAGGCGCGGATCGCGGCGCCGTGGCTGACCAGCGCGACGGTGCCCCATCCGCTCTCCCGCGCCTCCGCGATGACGGAGTCGTAGCGCGCGATGAACTCGTTGCCGTCCTCGCCGCCGGGGATGCGCACGTCGAGGTCGCCCTGCGACCACGAGTAGACGGCGCCCATGTAGGTCTCGACGCTCGACCGGTCGCTCAGCATCTCGAGGTCGCCCGAGGTGATCTCGCGGATGCCCTCGCGCAGGATCGGCTCGATGTCGCGGCTCGCGGCGAGGTAGGCGGCGGTGATGCTCGTGCGCACCATGTTCGACACGTAGATGGCGTCGATCGACTCGTCCTCGAGGGCCTGCGGCAGCGCTGCGGCCTGCTCGAGGCCCAGCAGCGTGAGGCCGGGGCCGGGCAGTCGCGTGTCGAGCACCCCCTTCACGTTCGACGGTGTCTGTCCGTGGCGGATGAGGATGAGGCGCACGTCGCTCCCTGTCTGTTCGGTGCCTCCAGGCTAGCCGCGCGATCTGAACGACGGGTGACGAGCGGATGCGCCCCACCGCGCCCTCGGTCCGTCTTCGCTCTCCGCCACCGGCGGAGTGGCACTCAGCCCTTCGGCGCGCGCCCCGGGGCGTAGCGCGGCAGGTAGCGCAGGAACACGAGGCCGCCGATGACGCCGAGCACTCCCATCGCGGCGCTCGCCGCGGAGAGCGACACGAGCGCGGTGAGCCCCGAGATGATGAGCGGAGCGGATGCGGTGCCGCTGTCGGCGATGAACCGCCAGGCTCCGAGGAACGGCGCCGGGTCGCGCGGGTCGGCGAGGTCGGCGCCGACGGTCATCATGATGCCGCTGCCGATGCCGTTGGCGAGCGCGAGGAACACGGCCACGGCGCCGAACCACCACGCCGCCGCGCCGAGGTCGTGGGTGAAGGCCAGGATCAGGTGGCCGACGCCGAGGCCGGTCATCGCCGGCACGGCCGACCAGGCGCGGCCGAGGCGGTCCATGATCCATCCGCTCACGAAGAAGAGGCCGAAGTCGATGGCGGCGCCGAGGCCGATGATGAGCGCCGCGTCGCGCTCGCCGATGCCGAGGCTCACGGCCCAGAGCGGCAGCAGGGTCATGCGGCTCGAGCGCAGCGCGCCCATGAGCAGCACGCCCCAGCCCAGCCGCAGCAGCACGTCGCGCCGCCGCCACAGCGTGCGGAAGGTGCCGGCGGATGCGCTGGGCGGGTCGTCGTCGGCCCCCGGCCCGCGCTCGGCCCGCTCCGCCGCGAGCGTGCGCCGCGCCGAGGCGCCGCCGAAGCCGCGCCGACCGGTCTCCGGGTCGGGCAGCGCCGCGAGCAGCACGACGCAGGCGAGCGCCATGACGGCCTGCACCCAGAACACGTTCTGCGCCTCGCCGGTCAGCTCGATGACGAGCGCGCCGACGAAGGGGCCGATGAAGAGGCCGAGGCGGAAGGAGCCGCCGAGGGTCGAGAGGGCGCGGGCGCGCACCCGCAGCGGCACCCGCTGGGTCATGAAGGAGTGCCGGGCGAGCGCGAAGGCCGTGGTGGCGATGCCGAGCACGAGCACGGCGGCGCCGAGCACGGCCGGGGTGGGCGCCAGCAGGCATCCGCCCATCGCGAGGAGCGCGAGCACGCAGCTGACGATCATGGCGGGACGTTCGCCGATGCGGGAGATCACCCATCCGCTCGGCAGGTCGCCGATGAGGGTGCCGATCATGAGCATGCCCGCGACGAGGCCGGCGACGGCGAGGCTGCCGCCGGCGTTCGACACGATCTGCGGGATGACCGGCAGGATCGCCCCCTCGCCGGTGGCGAAGAGCACGGTCGGCAGGAAGACGGGGATCGCCACGGAGCGCCAACGGAAGGGCTGCTCGGCGATGCTCATCACCACCGAGCCTACGCCCGTCGTGGCGGGGCTCCGGGGCGGTAGGCTGGCGGCAACATGCTGGACGACTTCAACGATCAGATCGCCGCCGTGCGGGCCACCTTCGCCGACATCAAGGCGGTGGTGGACACCGAGCGCCTCGAGCGCGAGATCGCTGAGCTCAGCGACCAGGCCGGCGCCCCCGACCTGTGGGACGACACCGCGAACGCGCAGAAGGTGACGAGCGCGCTCAGCCACGCCCAGGCCGCCCTCGGCCGGGTGACCGCGCTCGAGCGCCGCATCGACGACCTCGAGGTGCTGGCCGAGCTGGCCCGCGAGATGGAGGACGACGACAGCGCCGCCGAGGCGGAGGTCGAGCTGAAGTCGATCGAGAAGACCCTCGGCGAGCTCGAGGTGCAGACGCTCCTCGACGGCGAGTACGACAGCCGCGGCGCCGTCGTCACGATCCGCTCCGGCGCCGGCGGCGACGACGCCACCGACTTCGCCGAGATGCTCATGCGCATGTACCTGCGCTGGGCGGAGCGCCACAAGTACTCGGTCAAGGTCATGGACACCTCCTTCGCGGAGGGCGCCGGCATCAAGAGCGCGACCTTCGAGATCGACGCCCCCTACGTCTTCGGCACGCTCAGCGTCGAGGCCGGCACGCACCGTCTCGCGCGCATCAGCCCCTTCGGCGGCGCCGACAAGCGCCAGACCAGCTTCGCCGCGGTCGAGGTCATCCCCGTCATGGAGGAGGCCCAGGCCGTCGACGTGCCCGAGGGCGACATCCGCGTCGACGTGTTCCGCTCGTCCGGCCCCGGCGGGCAGAGCGTCAACACGACCGACTCGGCGGTGCGCATCACCCACCTGCCGACCGGCATCGTCGTGTCGATGCAGAACGAGAAGTCGCAGATCCAGAACCGCGCGGCCGCGATGCGCGTGCTGCAGACCCGCCTCATGCTGCTGCAGCGCGAGGAGGAGGCCGCCAAGAAGAAGGAGCTCGCCGGCACGATCACGGCGAGCTGGGGCGATCAGATGCGCTCGTACTTCCTCTACGGCCAGCAGCTCGTGAAGGATCTCCGCACCGGCCACGAGGTCGGCAACCCGGCCATCGTGCTCGACGGCGACCTCGACGGCTTCATCGCGGCGGGCATCCGCTGGCGCAAGCAGCAGCAGAACAGCGACGACTGACCCGAGGCGTCGGCGCGGCGCCATCGCCGACCGAGCTGTGCTCGGTCGGACCGCAGCACAGCGCCCCCAGAG
>JASCOA010000029.1 GCA_029959365.1 Microbacteriaceae bacterium PS02343
CGGGGGGGGGGGGGGGGGGTTGTTCCCCCCATGCCGCCCCGGGGGGGGGGGGGGGCCCCCCCCCCCCCCCCCCCCTCGCCGCGATCAGCGCGCGCCGACGCCGCCGTCGACGCGCCACTGCGCGCCCGTGACGAACTCGGCCTCGTCGCTGCCGAGGAAGACCACGACGTTGGCGATGTCGCGCGGCTTCGCCAGGCGACCGGCGGGGATCGCCGCGGCGAAGTCGAACGAATCCGGGTCGCCGTCGGGACCGGCGAAGCCCTCCGCGATGCGCTTCACCATCGCCGTGTTGACGCCGGAGGGGTGCACCGAGTTGATGCGCACGCCGGTGCCCGCCACCTCGAGCGCCGCCGCCTTCGTGATGCCGGTCACCGCGTGCTTCGAGCCGATGTAGGCGAGCACGTTCGGGCTGCCGTCGAGCCCGGCCTCGCTGGAGGTGTTGATGATCGAGCCGCCGCCGGCCTGCTGCATCACGGGCACGACGTGCTTGAGGCCCAGGAACACGCCCTTCGCGTTGATCGCGAAGGTGCGGTCGAAGTCCTCGACGCTGAGGCTCGTGAACGGGCCCATCCGCCCCTCGATGCCGGCGTTGTTGAAGAACACGTCGATGCGGCCGAAAGCGGTCACGGTCTCCGCGACGTAGCGCTGCACATCCGCCTCATCGGTGACGTTCGCCGCGATCGTGATCACCTCGCCGAGGGCGTCGAGCTCGGCCTTGGCAGTGGCCAGCGCCTGCTCGGAGATGTCGACGAGCGCGACCTTGGCGCCCTGCTCGAGGAACGCCCGCGCCGTCTCGGCGCCGATGCCTCCTGCGCCTCCGGTGATGAGCACGCCGCGTCCGGTGAAATCGGTCATTGCAGTTCTCCTTCGAACCTCTCGGGTCGCCTCGGGAATCGGCGACACCTGTCGTGACGACTGTAGAAGAAGGAGCTAGTGGTCGTCTGAGCGCGGGCGTTACCACCGGGGCCGATTCCAAGCGCGGGCGTTCCCGCCGAACCGGGCCCGCAGAACGACCGTGCGTGGATGCGACGACCGCGCTAATGCATCACGGATCAGGGAACCCGTGCGACCCGCGACGGTCAGACGCCGCCGCCCCCGCCCCCGCCACCGCCGCCACCCGCGACCGCGCCGCCGGAGGCTCCCGGCGAGGCGGCGCTGTAGCTGCTCACCGCCGACGTCGAGAACGAGCCGATGCCCGCGCCGAGCAGCACCGGGTTGAAGGGCGTCGAGCCGACGTACCAGCCGGGCTCGGTGCTGAGCCCCTCGTAGGCGCGACCGAGCACCTCGCCCCACTGCCGCTCGATGCCGAAGAGCACCGCGTAGGGCAGCAGTCGCTCGTAGACGCGCACGACCGCGGTGCCGTCGCCGGCGTCGATGCGCTCCGCGCCATCGACCGACTGCAGCATGCGCAATCGGTCGGCCTCGGCGAGCTGCAGGTACTCCTTGAGCCCGGCGAGGTGGTCCTCGATCTCGGCGCCGGCCTCGGTGAGCGGGGTGTGCGCGACGAGGACGAGCGCCGCGACGGCGGCGAGCAGGCCGACGACCAGCGTCGCCACGGGCCAGAGCCCGCCGATCGACTGCGCGAGCGCGACGAGGCCGCCGACGGCCGCGATGAGCCCCGCAAGGATCGCGACGAGCGCGATCATGCCCTGCAGACCGCCGAGCCCGCTCACCCGGTAGCCGCGCTCCTGCAGCTGGCGGGTGACCTTGCCGGTGAGCCGCTCCAGCGCCTCGCCCGCCTTCGTATCGGGCGTCGCGAGATCGCGGTGCTCCCCCGGCGTGAGCGTGCGGCCGAAGAGCGCGTGCAGGAAGTCGCGCTCGTGCTCGTCGACGTCGCGGTCGTGCACGTACTCCAGCCGGTACTGCGGCTTGCGGGTGCCCTCGAGCTGCACGATGCGGATGTGGCCGGTGACCGCGAGGTCGATGATCTGCGCGGCCGTGCTCTTCGCACCGCGGTGCAGCAGGTGCGCGGCGGTGGGGATGGAGACGCCCTTCGGCGGCAGGTACTCGGCGATGATCGTGGGCCGCCCCGGAGCGTCGCGCAGCCGGGTGCGCCGCGCGACCACGGCGCCGGCGAGCACGAGCAGCGCGAGGACCGCGCCGATCGCCGAGACGGTCGGCCACGGCGAGGCGCCGAAGCTGCCGTCGAAGGGCTCGACCGAGCCCTCCTCGAGGCCGATCGCGAAGCTCAGCGTCTGCTCGGGCGCGAGGTCGGTCGCACGGAAGGAGAAGACGCCGTCCGCTCCGGGCACGATGTCGGCCGGGCGGGAGGAGCCCTGCTCGCCCTGCACCGCGGTGACCTGCCCGGTGAGCCGCTCGGCGAGCCCGTCGTCGAAGCGCACGGTGGCGCGCACGTCGCCCATCGCCTGCGCCCAGTCGGTGCCGTTGACATCCCAGTAGAACTCGACCGCGCCGTCGTCGACGCGCACCACGTCGTGCTGGCGGTACTCGATCACGTACACCTGCTCGCCGTGCACGTACTCGTCGCCGGCGATCGTGAGGGTCTCGCCATCCTGCTCGTACTCGCGCGCCTGCCCCGACGCATCGGTCACCGAGCGCACCTCGAGCCGGGTCGTGTGGCCCTGGTAGTCGTCGACGAGCTCGCGGCGCAGACCGCGGTTCTGGTCGGTCTCGGGGAACACCGCCGTGATCGTCTCGGTGACGTCGAGCACCGAGCGGCCGTCGTCGTCGAGGCTCAGCCGGTAGCTCGCGTCGAAGCTCGGGATCTCGAAGTCGTCCGTATCGGCGACGGCGGGCGTCGCGGGCAGCACGGCCAGGGCGAGTACCGCCGCGGGCAGCAGGAGCAGGGAGCGCAGTGACCTCACGCGACCACCCTAATGAGGGGCGCTCGGCTCCATCGCGGCCGGAGGCTGAGCGCAGTCTGTGTCACGATCGCGTGACCATCCGCGGGCGCCCAGGCTGGGCTTGCCAGACTGGTCTGACGAGCGAGCGGAGGAGCGGATGAGCGGGCAGGACGCGATGATCGCCGGCGGTGCGGGCGCACCGCGAGCGGATGCCGTGCTCCCCCGCCCCCACAACGCCGTCATCGGCTGGTCGCTCGCCGCCGGCATCGCCGCACTGCTCCTCCTGATCGGCGCGCTGCTCATCGGGCTCGTCGAGTTCGCCACCGGGCCCACCGACGACCCGGCGCTGCGCTACGCGCCGCTCGCCCGCCTCGCGGGGGCCAACCTGCTCGCCACGCCGCTGCTGCTCGCGGCGGCCGTGCTCGCGCTGCTCGGGGTCATCCGGTCGCGGCGCCGCACCTGGGCGACGGTGCTGCTCGCGCTCGCTGCGATCGCGCTGCTCGTGACGGCGCCGTTCTTCGTCGAGGAGTCGCTGCAGCTGCTCGGCGTGCTGCCGCGCTGACCAGCTGCAGCGCATCCGCTCGTCGCGCCTGAGCGCGCAGCGCATCCGCTCGCAGCGGACGGCGGGGCCAGCCGCCGCGCATCCGCTCGCCGATAGCCTGACGGCATGACGGATGCACCGATCGCCGCCCGCCGCCCGACCGTGCGCGAGCACCACGGGCACCGCTTCGAGGACCCCTACGAGTGGCTGCGCGAGAAGGAGGCGCCGGAGGTGATCGCGCACCTCGAGGCCGAGAACGCGCACAGCGACGCGGCTACCGCGCACCTGGCGCCGCTGCGCGAGCGCATCTTCCAGGAGATCAAGGGGCGCACCCTCGAGACCGATCTCAGCGTGCCGGTGCGCGAGGGCGGGTGGTGGTACTTCGGCCGCTCGATCGCGGGCGCCGAGTACGGCGAGCACTGCCGGGTGCCGGTGATCGGCCCCGACGACTGGACGCCCCCGCAGGTGCCCGAGGCCGACGGCGACGCGGTCGTGCGGCTGCCGGGCGAGGAGGTGCTGCTCGACGAGAACGCCGAGGCGGAGGGCCACGACTTCTTCGCGCTGGGCAGCTTCGACGTCTCGCAGGACGGCCGGCTGCTGCTCTGGGCCGTCGACACCGAGGGCGACGAGCGCTACACGCTGCGCATCCGCGACCTGAGCACCGGTGAGACCCTGCCCGATCTGCTCGAGGAGACTGCCGGCGGGTCGTTCTTCGACCCCTCCGGACGCTACGTCTTCTCCACCACCGTGGACGAGGCCTGGCGGCCCGACACGGTCTGGCGCCACGAGGTCGGCACCGACTCGGCCGACGACGTGCGCGTCTTCCACGAGCCGGACGAGCGCTACTGGGTGGGCGCGGGGCTCACCCGCTCCAACCGCTTCCTGCTCATCGAGCTCGGCTCGAAGATCACCAGCGAGACGCTGTTGCTCGACGCGGGCGACCCGACCGGCGCCTTCGCGCCGGTCTGGCCGCGCGAGGAGGGCGTCGAGTACGACGTGGAGCACGCCGTGATCGACGGCGAGGACCGGCTGCTCATCGTGCACAACCGGCAGGCACTGGACTTCGAGCTCGTGAGCGTGCCGGCCGCGGACCCGCTGGCCGAGCCGCTCGTGCTGGTGCCGCACCGCGAGGGCGTGCGCCTCGAGTCGGTCGACGCCTTCGCCGGGCAGCTGGCGCTCGAGTACCGCCGCGAGGCGCTGCCCCGCGTCGCGGTCGCCCGACTCGACGGCGCACCGCTCGCCTTCGACGAGCTGGCCACCGAGGGCGCGCTCGACGCGCTCTGGCTCAGCGGCAACCCCGAGTGGTCGCAGCCGGCGCTGCGGCTCTCCTCCGGCGGCTTCATCACCCCGCGCACGGTGCTCGACCTCGACGTCGCGAGCGGCGAGCGCACGGTGCTCAAGCGGCAGCCGGTGCTCGGCGGCTACGACCCGGCCGAGTACGCCGAGGCCCGCGACTGGGCCGTCGCCGAGGACGGCACCCGCGTGCCGGTCTCGCTCGTCTGGCGGAGAGACGTCGTTGGCGACGGGCCCGCGCCGACGCTGCTCTACGGCTACGGCTCCTACGAGCACTCGATCGATCCGGGCTTCTCGATCCCCCGGCTATCGCTGCTCGACCGCGGCGTGGTCTTCGCGATCGCGCACGTGCGCGGCGGCGGCGAGCTGGGCCGGGCCTGGTACGAGCACGGCAAGACGCTCACCAAGGTCAACACCTTCACCGACTTCGTCGCGGTCGCCCGGCACCTCGTGGCGAGCGGGCGCACCACGCCCGAGCAGCTCGTCGCCGAGGGCGGCAGCGCCGGTGGACTGCTGATGGGGGCCGTGGCGAACCTGGCGCCCGAGGCCTTCGCGGGCATCCTCGCGGCGGTGCCGTTCGTGGATCCGCTCACCAGCATCCTCGATCCGAGCCTGCCGCTCACCGTCATCGAGTGGGACGAGTGGGGCGATCCGCTGCACGATCCCGCCGTCTACGAGTACATGGCCGCGTACTCGCCCTACGAGAACGTGCGAGCGGATGCGGAGTACCCCCGCATCCTCGCCGTCACGAGCCTCAACGACACCCGCGTGCTCTACGTCGAACCGGCGAAGTGGACCGCGCGGTTGCGCGAGGTCGGCGCGCCGGTGCTGCTCAAGACGGAGATGAGCGCAGGTCACGGCGGCGTGAGCGGCCGCTACGAGTCCTGGAGGGAGCGGGCCTTCGAGCTCGCCTGGATGCTCGAGGTGCTCGGCCGCGCCGACTGACCACCCCGCCGCCGGCGCGCCATTGCGCCGTGCGACGGGGTGCAGGGCGGGGCCCGCTGAATCTGGCCGTTCAGCGGACCCCGCTCGTGGTGACGATCCGCGTCCACGGGCCGTCGGGCACCTCGTCGTCCTCGACGAAGCGCCAGTCGATGCGGTCGTCCTCCCCGTCGAGATCCGAGAAGCCCAGGCACCCGTTGACGGCGGGCGAGACGTCCATGCCCGCGCCGTTGTAGCGCTCGTTCGCGGGGCGGGCGTCGCCGCGGCCGAAGACGTACTCGGCGTCGGCGTACTCCCCCGGGCCCGCATCCTCGATCTGGGCGTAGCAGACGGCGCCGGCCCGATGCAGCATGATCCACCGGTTCTTGAGCAGGCTCGAGCGCGGGTCGTCGACGAGATGGGCGTACCCCGGCTCGTCGGCCCACGGCACGTGCTCGCCGCGCTCCGCGAAGCCCACCGGGTCGTTGACGTCGTCATAGGGCACGTCCACGTAGAAGGGGTTCTCGAGCGGCGTCATGGCCGTCGGGAAGTAGTCGGAGCGCTCGTCGCGCGGTTCGGTCTCGCAGCCGCCGTCGACGACCACCCCGTCGCAGCCGCCGTAGCTCTCCATCCAGAGGCTGTCGTAGGTCGAGAGCACCTGCGACCCGTCCGCGGCATCGGGGTCGAAGACCTCGCCGACCCAGAAGGTCGTGGCCACGATGCCCGTGTGCCAGGGGTGGTCGGAGGGCGGGCCCTCCGGCGGCGGCACCGGTCGCGCGGCGGTCACCGCGACGACCGCGACCACGATCGCGGCGGCGCCCAGCGCGGCGAGCGCCAGCACCGGGCCGGGGCGGCGGGAGCGGTCATCCGCCCGTCTGCCCGACACGATCCGCCTCCGTCTCGTTAACGACCTCGACGGGTCCGGACGGCGGTGCGCTCGGCGCCTGCCTCGCGGCCGCGCTCGGCGCGACGAGCAGCATGGACGCGTCGTCGGTCACCAGCGTACCGTTGGAGAACAGGTTGAGGCCGAAGCTCATGCCGGTGTACCCGGCCGGGATCGGCGGGGTCTGCCAGGCGGCCTCGGCGTACGCGGTGGTCGCACCGAACCAGGGGCTCGAGGTCCAGTACTGCCAGGCCCCGCCGGAGGTGCGCAGGTACACCGCGAACTGCGTCACCGTCGTGGAGGTGTACCAGGTGCTGAGCGCATAGCTGCTGCCGGCGGCCACCGCCGGCGAGCAGGAGCCGAGGTCGAACTGCGGCAGCCACTTGGCGTCGCCGTCGGCGTAGCCCGACATCCGGACCCGGGCCGCCGTCGCGCCGGTGCGACCGGGGCTGACCGTGTCGAGCACCGCGGTGTTCGACCCGTAGCCGCCCTGCATCCAGCAGCTGGGTGCGCCGCCGGCCAGGGTCTCGAAACCGGGGTTCTGCACCGCGTTCACGCCCGCGGCGGGAGGCTGTTCGCCCGGGGCGACCACGATCGGCCGGGTCGCTCCCCCGACGACGTCGCCGACGGTGCGCACGACGGTGTTGCGGGTGCTCTCCCGGGCATCGAGCCACGTGGCGAACTGATTGAAGACCGTCGGGGTCACCGAGATGTCGCAGCCCGAGGCGCAGACGTTGTGGAAGGTGAACTGCACCCAGCCGCCGGTGACCTCGGCGCGGGTGACCGCGGCCTTGAGCTGCGCGAGGGTCCAGCTCGTCTCGACCTGGGCGAGCGCGCGGGTCGCGTAGGGATCGAGCGGCGGGATCGACTCGACCGCCGGGCACCCGCTGCAGCCGGAGGGCGAACGGAGGTCGCCGAGCAGCCGGGCGCTGTTGTACCCGCAGTCCTCGGCCTGCTGCTCGACGGCGGCGTTGCTGCTCGCGAAGGGGTAGGCGAAGCTCCGCACGTCGAAGCCCCAGGCCGCGAGCTGGGCGCGGTCGCCGCAGATCTGCCGCGCGGCCTCGGCGGCCGGCACGGAGGGCAGGTCGGGGTGGCTGACCGTGTGCCCGCCGATCTCGTGGCCGGACGCGGCCATCGCCTGCAGCTGCGGCAGGGTCAGGTAGCCGGCGGCGCCCACGAAGCCCGAGGGGATGTAGAAGGTGCCGGGCAGGTCGAGCGCGTCGAGCGCCGAGACGGCGGCGAGCTGGTTGGCGTTGCCGTCGTCGAAGGTGAGGCTCACGACGGTCTGCGGGCGCGTGGCCGCGGAGGCGGGCTGCGCGCTGCCGACGAAGCCGGTCGCGGCGAGCAGGCCCGCGAGCAGCAGCACGACCGCTCGTCGGCTGCGGTCGGGGATGACTCGGGTCTCGGGCACGGGGTTCCTCCTGCTGTGGGTGGTCATGCGCTCATCCGCCGGCCCGGCGGGCTCGGTCGGCCTCGGTCTCGCCGTGCACCTCGACACCGCCCGCGACGTCGACCCGCTCGTCGGCGGCGTCGGCGTCGGAGCCCTCGGCGTCCGCCCGCAACCGCAGCGAGACGTCGTCGACGACGAGCTCGCCGTCGTGGAACACGTTCAGGCCGAAGCTGATCGCGTCGTAGCCGTCGGGGACCGGCGGCGTGGTCCAGGTGGCGAGCCGGTAGCTCGAAGACCTCGGGAACCACGAGCTGGAGGTCCAGTACTGCCACGCTCCGCGGTCGTTGCGCAGGTAGACGGAGAACTGCGTCGCACCCGTCGCGGTGTACCAGCTGCCGAGGTCGTACCTGGCGCCCGGCTCGACCGACGGCGAGCACTCGCCGAGATCGAAGCGCTGCAGCCACTTCGCATCGCCGTCCTCGTAGTCGCTCACCCGCACCCGCGCGGCGACGCCGCCGGTGCGACCGGGGCTCACGAAGTCGTGCACGGCCGCGTTGCCGCCGTAGCCGCCGAGCATCCAGCAGGACGGCAGTCCCCCGGTGTCCTCCTCGAAGCCCGGGTTCCGCACGGCGTTGGCGTCGGCGGTCGTCGGCGGATCGGCCGGGCCGATGACGGCGGGCCCGGTGGGAGCGCCGATCACGTCGCCGACCGTGAGCACGGCCGTGCCGTGCGTGGCATGGCGGGCGGCCAGCCAGGTCGTGAACTGCTCGAACACCGCAGGGGTGACGCCGATCTCGCATCCGCTCGCGCAGACGTTGTGGAAGGTGATCTGGGTCCAGCCGCCGGTCTGCTCGGCGCGCAGCACCGCCGCCTGGAAGTCCTCGAGCGTCCAGGACGTCTCCACCTGGGCGAGGGCTCGGAGCGCGAAGGGCGCCGCCGGCACCAGGTCCTCCACCGGCGGGCAGTCGAGGCAGGTGGTGGGGCTCTGCAGCGCGCCGAGGAGGCGACCGCTGCTGTAGCCGCAGTCGCGCACCGCGTCCTGCACGGCCGGCGTGCTGCGGGCGAACGGATACGCGAAGCTGCGGGCGTCGAAGCCCCAGTCGAGCAGGCGGCTGCGATCGTCGCAGATCTGGCGGACCGCCTCGTCGGGCGTCGCCGCGACGAGGTCGGCGTGGTTCACCGTGTGACCGCCGATCTCGTGCCCCGCGGCCTCCATCGCGCGCAGCTGCCCGAGCGTCAGGGCGTCCGGGCCGTCGACGTGGCCGGAGGGCACGTAGAAGGTGGCGGGCATCGCGAGCCGGTTCAGCGTCTCGACGGCCGTCCACTGGTTGGCCGTGCCGTCGTCGAAGGTGAGGCTGACGACGGTGAGCGGCCGGCCGAGCGCCTCGGCGTCCTCCCGGGCCTGCTCGAGCGTGAGCTTGGGCTTCCGCATCACCGGCACGGCGATCGGCGCATCCTCGCTCGCCGCCGAGTCGGCGGTGGGCGGCGGGGCGGTCTCGGTGCCGACGCCGGCGCTGATGGCGACACCGGCGATGCTGAGCGCGGCGACCGCCGCGAGGGCCAGCAGCGGCCAGCGCCGGCCCTCGGTGCGGTGCCCGTTCACTCGACCGTCACCGACTTGGCGAGGTTGCGCGGCTTGTCCACGTCGTGACCGAGTCCGAGCGCGATCTCCCGCGCCAGCACCTGCAGCGGCACGACCGACTCGAGCGGGCCGAGCCAGTCCACCGCGTCGATCGGGGCGGGCGAGCCGCCCAGCGCCGGGATGTCCGCGCCCAGGCCGCCGATGCGGATCACGCGGCCGCCGCGGGCGCCGACCTCGGCGATGTTGCCGGCCAGGCGCGCATCCGCCCCGTCCAGCACGATCACCGGGGTCTGCGCCTCGACGAGCGCCAGCGGGCCGTGCTTGAGCTCGCCCGCCGGGTAGGACTCGGCCCAGCGGTAGCTGAGCTCCTTGAGCTTCAGAGCGCCCTCCGCCGCGTAGACGACGCCCGCGCCGCGCGCGAGGAAGAGGAAGCCGTGCGCGTCGAGCAGGCCCCCGGCGATGCCGGGCACGAAGCGGTCGGCAACCCTCAGCGACTGCGCGAGCAGCTCGGGTACGCGGCGCAGGTCCTCGACCGCGGCCAGCACGCGCTCGCGGGGCATCCGACCGGTCGCACCCAGTGCGGCGAGCGCCAGACCGGTGCCGGTGAGCACCTGGGCGGTGAAGGTCTTCGTGGCCGCGACGCCGATCTCGGGGCCAGCGTGGCATGGCAGCACCGCGTCGGCTGTGCGAGCCAGGGTCGAGTGCGGTGCGTTGGTGATCGCGAGCACCGGGTTGCCCGGCGTGCGCAGCATCTCCACGGCGCGCAGCACGTCGGCGGTCTCGCCGGACTGGCTGAACGCCATGACGAGCGTCTGCTCCTCGAGGTAGGTGCTCGCCGCCTCGCTCGCCACCACGGCGGTGCTCGGGATGCCGGCCAGCCGGCCGAACACCTCGGCGATCGCGATGCCGGCGTGCAGCGACGTGCCGCAGGCCACGACGGCGATGCGACGGAAGTCCGGCAGCGCCAGCGAGCGCCACGGCTCGCCCTGGGCGATGCCCGGCAGCAGCTCGGCGAGCACGCGCTCGGCGACGGCCGGCTGCTCGTCGATCTCCTTGGCCATGTGGTCGGGGTAGTCGCCCCGGTCGAGCTGCTCGTTCGAGACCGTGCACGGCATGGCGAGCGGAGCGGCGACCGCGCGGCCGCCCTGGGTCCATCGCGGCTCCGATCCCAGCGGATCGAGTTCGACGACGTCGCCGCTGCGCAGGGCGCGGAAGCTCTCGACGCGGCCGGCGATGGCGCCGATGTCGCTGGCGAGCAGGTCGCCGTCGATCGAGCGGCCGAGCACGAGCGGCGAGCGGTGCGCCGTCGCGACCACACGACCGTCCTCGGCGTCGAGCACGACGACGGCCCAGGCGCCCTCGAGGCGGCTCGCGGCGGCGCCGACGGCGTCGGCCAGACCGAGACCGTGCTGGCGCGCCTCCTCGATGAGGTGCGGGATCACCTCGCTGTCGACCTCCGAGGCGAAGCGGTGCCCCCGCTCCTCGAGCTCGGCTCGCAGCGCGGCGGCGTTCTCGACGATGCCGTTGTGCACCACCGCGAGCTCGCCGCTGCAGTCGCGATGCGGATGCGCGTTGCGCTCCGTCACGCCGCCGTGCGTGGCCCAGCGGGTATGACCGATGCCGGTCGTCGCCAGGGTGTCGTCGTCGCGGAGCAGGCGTTCGAGCTGGGCGACGCGCTCGATGGTGCGCACGACGCGCAGGCCGCCGGCCCCGGTGCGCAGCGCGACGCCGGCCGAGTCGTAGCCGCGGTACTCCAGGCGCGCCAGCCCCTCGACGAGGGCGGGTGCGGCAGCACCGCTGAGGCGCGCCGCGATGATGCCGCACATGTCCTACTCCGTTCCGGCGGCGACCAGGCTGGCCTCCGCATCCGCTGCGCCGTCGTCGATGCCGCTGCGCGAGCGGATGTCCGCCGCGATCGCGCGGATCATCTCGTCGAGCGGGGTGCGCGGCACGAAGCCCACGAGCTCGCCCGCGGCGGTGTTGTCGGGCACCCGACGGCGCATGTCCTCGAAGCCCTCGCCGGCGTAGGCCTCCTCGTAGGGCACGAGGCGGATGCCGCTGGAGCTGCCGGTCGCCGCGATGACGCGCTCGGCGAGCGCGCCGATGCTGATCTCCTCGGCGCCGCCGAGGTTGAAGGCGCGCCCGAGGGCACGGTCGTCCTCGGCGACGGCGACCAGCGCCGGCACCACGTCGCGCACGTACGAGAAGCAGCGGGTCTGCTGCCCGTCGCCGAACACCGTGAGCTCGTCACCGCGCAGCGCCTGGCCGACCAGGTTCGGCACGACCATGCCGTAGCGGCCGGACTGCCGCGGGCCGACGGTGTTGAACAGCCGCACGATGGCGACCTCCAGGCCCAGCTGCGTGAAGTACGCATGGGCGAAGGCCTCGTCGATGCCCTTGGCGGCGGCGTAGGTCCAGCGCGACTTCAGCGCCGAGCCCAGGATGCGGTCGGAGTCCTCGTGCAGGGCGTCGGCGGTGTTCTTGCCGTAGACCTCGCTCGTCGAGACGAGCAGCACCCGGGCACCGACCTCGTGTGCGGCCTCGAGCACGCGCTCGGTGCCGTGGATGTTCGTGCGCAGGCTCTTGAGCGGCTCGTCGATGATGAGGCGCACGCCCACGGCCGCGGCCAGGTGGAACACCCGGTCGGCCCCGGTGAGGGTGGCGCGCACGAGCTCGCCGTCGAGGATGGTGCCCTCGACGATGCGCAACTGCGGGTCGCCGAGCAGGTGGGAGAGGTTCTGCAGGCTGCCGGTCGACAGGTCGTCGAGCACGACGACCTCGTCCCCGGCTGCGAGCAGGTGCTCGACGAGGTGGGAGCCGACGAAGCCGGCGCCGCCGGTGATGACGCTCCTCACGACCGCGCCCCCATCCGCTCGAAGCCGGCGTGATCGTGCTGGTCGACCGTGGGCGCCAGCGCACCGGTGGCATCGACGACGATGCGGTCGGCGCCGATCCACGAGGTGTCGAGAGCGGCGTGCCGTGTGTGCACGAAGATCAGCGTCGGGTCGAAGGCCTCGGGCTCCGCCAGCGCCTCGAGCACGGTGCCGTCGGGCAGCGCCACGAGCGGCACGTGCGGGTCGACGTAGGCGACCTCGACGCCGCCGTCGCGCAGCTGCTGCAGGATCTCGAGGGCCGGCGATTCGCGCACGTCCGCCACGTCGGGCTTGTAGGCGACGCCGAGCAGCAGCACGCGCGGGGCGGTGCCGGCCTGCTGGACGAGGGACTCGCGGATGCGGTGCACGATGCGGCCCGGTCGCGCGGCGATCTGCGTCATCGCCTCGGAGATGACGGGCGCCTCGATGCGCGCGGCGCGCAGCTGCCAGAGCAGGTAGTGGGGGTCGCAGGGGATGCAGTGCCCGCCCACGCCCGGACCGGGCTGGAACGCCATGAAGCCGTAGGGCTTCGTCGCGGCGGCGCCGATCACGGTGTGGACGTCGATGTCGAGGGACTGGCAGACGTCGGCGAACTCGTTGGCGAGCGCGATGTTGACGGCGCGAAACGTGTTCTCCAGGAGCTTGGTCATCTCGGCGGCCGCGAGCGACGGCACGCGGTGCACCTCGTCGACGGCGCGACCGAGGAGGGCGGCGGCCTCCTCCTCGCACTCGGGCGTGGCGGCGCCGATGACGCGCGGCACGGCCTCCTGGGCGACCCGGTCGTTGCCCGGGTCGATGCGCTCGGCGCTGAAGGCGACGAAGACGTCGCGACCGACCGTGAAGCCGGCCTCGGTCAGCGGCTCGACGAGCAGGTCCTGCGTGCAGCCGACGTAGGTGGTGGAGGTCAGCACGATCACCTGGCCGCGCACGACGTGACGCAGCACGGTCGCGCAGGCCGCCCGCAGCATCGCGAGGTCGGGCACGAGGTACCGGTCGACGGGCGTGGGCACGCAGACGATGACCGCGGCGGCGCGGGCGATGCTCGCCACGTCGTCGCTGAAGGTCAGTCCCTCGTCGCCGAGCGCGCCGACCAGGCGGTCGCGGTCGCCCTGCACCAGGTCGACGGCGCCGGAGCGGATGGCGTCGAGGCGGCGCGACGAGACGTCGACGCCGAGCACGCGCTGGCCGGCGTGGTGGTAGGCGAGCGCGGTCGGCAGACCCACGTAGCCGAGGCCGACGATGGCCACGTCGTAGGCGAAGCCCTCCTTCGCCGGGGCCTCGGGCGGCTGGTGCCTCGCGATCGTCGTGTCGATGGTGGTGGGCCGTGCAGCGGCAGTCAGTGTCATCGTCGTTCCTTCCCCTTGGCAGCGCGCCGTAGCTCCCCGGGGCTCGACGTCCCGCGGTGGGGGGGGGCGGGGGCGGGGGGCGGGCGGTCGCCCCCGGGGGCGGCCGGGCCGGGGGGCGGGGCGCGGGGGGCCGGGCGGCGCGACCTCACTTGGGACGTCCGTCATCGGGGTCCTGCGCAGCTGGCAGGGACGGCGTCGAGGACGACTCTCCGGGGGCGCCCGGCACCCGGTCAACGCCATCGCGACAGATCCGCGGGCACCGCCAACGGGGTACACGGAACCCGCAACGGGGGTACAGCGGATTCCCGCAGATCGCTGCGGATCGTTGCGGTCGCGCGGCTCGTAGCGTGGCGGGGTCCCCGATAACGCCCACACGGCGAGGAGCCCCATGCTGTCCACGGTGATCACCGTCGCCCTCGTGCTGGGAGTCAGCACCCTCGCCTGGTCGCTGGTCGGCCTCCTCCGCTGGTCGCGCCCCCGGGGCGCGCTCGCCGGCGATGCGCCAGGAGCGGATGCGGTGCGCATCGTCATCGCCGCCCGCAACGAGGAGCTCGTGCTCGGCGCGACGCTGGACGCCGCGCTGGCGCTCGTGCCCGCAGAGCAGATCCACGTGATCTCGGACGGTTCGTCGGACGCGACCGCGGCCATCGCGAACGCGGCCGGGGTGCGACTGCTCGAGCGGCCGGTCAACGGCGGCAAGGCCGTCGCGCTAGCCCACGGCATCCGGCACTTCGAGCTCGATCGGCCCGGGCTCATCGTCCTCCTGCTCGACGCCGACACGCGGCTCGCGGAGGACTACCTGCGCACCGGCCTGCCGCTCTTCGCGGACGACGGCGTCGCCGCGGTCGCCGGCTACGCCTCGAGCGCGCGCGACGGCGCCGGCGGGGCGCTGCTCGGGCGGCTGCTGCTCGGCTACCGCCAGCGCACGTACTCGGCGATGCAGCTGCTGCACAAGTACGGACAGGCCGCACGGCACGCCAACGCGGTGAGCATCGTGCCCGGCTTCGCGAGCATGTACCGCGGCGACGTCGTCGCGCAGATCGACATCGACGCCCCCGGGCTGTCGATCGAGGACTTCAACATGACCTTCGAGGTGCACGCGAAGCGGCTCGGGCGGATCGCCTTCGTGCCCGGGGCAGCGCACGCGGTGACGCAGGACCCCGACACGCTGCGCGGCTACGCCAAGCAGGTGTTCCGGTGGGGGCTCGGCTACTGGCAGACCCTCCGTCGGCACCGGCCGTCCTTCACGCTGTTCTGGGCGGCGATCGGGCTCGCCTCCTTCGAGCTGATCGTCACGAACCTGCTGATCGTCGTGCTGACGCCGCTCACGGTCGTGGCGGGCGCCGCCACCGGGCTCGCCGCGCTCGGCGTCGATCCGGGAGGCTGGACGAGCGCGATCGCCGGCCTGCTGCCGTTCGGCGCGCTGCTGCTCGGCGTGCTCGCCGCCGACCTCGCGCTCTCCGTCTTCGCGGCGATCGTGAGCCGTCGGGGCGAGCTGCTCCTGCTCGCCCCCTTCTTCCCCGTCGTCCGGCTGGTCGATGCGGCGATGGGGCTGCGGGCCATGGTCGCCGCGCTGCGCCGGCCGTCCGACGGCGCGTGGCGCAGCCCCGAGCGCCGCGCCGCCGCTCAGGCGCCGATGCCCCGCATCGCCGTGCTCGCGAGCGCCGATCCGAGCTGAGCGCGCGAGGCGATGCCCAGGGTGCGGTAGATGCGGGTCAGCCGCTGCTCGACCGTGCGCACCGACAGGAAGAGCGCCTCCGCGATCTCGCGGTTGCGGGCGCCGCGCTGCACCAGGCGCACGATCTCGAGCTCCTCCCCGGAGAGCTGCGCCTCGCCCGGAACCCCCGTCGGCTCGGATGCGCAGCCCACGGCGCGCGCGGACCAGGCCACCGCACCGGCGCCGTCGAACGCCGCGACGGCGGCTGCGCGCACCATCCGCTCGTCGTCCGTCATGCCGAGCTGCCCGAGCCGTTCGGCGAAGGCGAGCTGAGTGCGACCGAGCTCGTAGGGCGAGTCACCGGGTTCGAACGCCTCGACGGCGCTCTGGAACAGGGGCACGGATGCGGCGCCGGAGCTGGTCTGAGCCCGCAACCGCAGCAGCAGCTGCCGCCCCCACCGGGACGGACGCCGCGCGTGACGCTGCCGGAAGGCCGCGATCTCCTCGTTCGCGCGGGTGGTGAGCCCGAGCTGCAGCGCCGCCTCGATGGAGTCCCCGACGTGGCGCAGCTGATGCTCCGGGCCGCCCAGGCGGCGCAGACGCCCGAGCACGAGGCCCTGGCGCAGGGTCTCCTCCGGGTCGTCCTGCAGCAGCGCGAAGCTGGCGTGCAGTGCCGCCGTGCGGGCCTGCAGCGACGGGTTGCTCTCGTGCAGGGCCCGGCGCATCGACTCCTCGATCAGCGGCGCGGCCGCTTCCGCATCGCCGAGGCTCACCCGATGCCACGCGGCGAGCAGGGTCTGCAGGGCGCTTCCGGGGTCCGCGCGCACGGCGAACGGCGCCTCGATCAGCAGCCGCGCCGATCGGTGATCGCCCGCTGCGATCTCGTTGTCGATGCTGAGCATGCGGGCGGCGTCGCCCCACAGCGGCTCCGCCGGACGCGGGAACGCCATGAGGCTCGCGAGCAGGAGCCGAGCGGCCGCGTGCTCCTCGCCCCAGATGAGGCTTCGAGCCCGCAGCAGCCCGAGGGGCGGCTGCTGCAGCAGTGCGCGGTCCAGGACCCCGGCGGCGCCGGGCGAGCGGCCGTCGTGCGCATCGACCATCGCCTCGACGGCGAGCAGGAGGCCGCGAGTCTCCGGTGCGAGTTCCTCGGCGAGCTCGCCGGCCTGGGCGAGCAGCGATCGACTCGCTGCGAGCTCCCACTGCTCGGCGCGCAGCGCGGCGGCGGCGGCGAGCAGCGCGACCGCTCCGTCCGGGGCCTCGGCGCCGTGCACCATGGCGATGGCGGCGACCTCGCCGTCGCCCAGCGGCGCACCCGCGAGCGCGCCGGCACCCACTCGCACCATCGCGGCGCGGGTGATCTCCGCGGAGCTCGCCTCGTCCAGCCGGGCGAAGCCGAGGTACCGATTGGCCGCATCGACGTCGCCGTGCAGCACGAGGCGCTCGGCGAGGGAGACGAGCAGCGGATCGGAGCGGCCGTGCGGCACCGCGAGGCGCACGGCGCGCTCGGCGAACTCCATCGCGACGTCGCCGTCGCCCTCTTCGGCGAAGGCGACCGCGGCCCGCAGCAGCTCCTCCCCGGCTGCGGGGTCCGCCTGCTCCTGGCTGCGGTGCCATGCTGCGAGGCGGTCGTCGAGGGGCTCGTGCAGCACCGCGAGCGCGTGATGCCGCTGCCGTCGGGTGCGCCCGCTCATCGACCAGTAGACGTGGGCGCGCAGGCGGGGATCGCGGATCCTGACCGTGCCGGCGCGCACCAGCAGCAGTCCTTCGCTCATCAGGTCGTCGAGCACGTCGGGCGACGACCCGCTCTCCCCGCCCGGCGCAGCGCCGAGCACGCCGAGGTGCAGCTGCGGCGCCAGGGCGATGTCGTCGAGCGCACGGCGCTCGTCGGGCTGCAGTCGAGCGAGGCTCCGCTGCGCGGCGATGGCGAGCCCGGTCTTCGGCTGCAGCGGCAGCTGCAGGCCGGTGCGCCCGGCGAGCTCGTCGCGATCCGCGCCGAGCAGCTGCTCCCGGAGCTCGGTCGGGTTGCCGGCGCTCAGCTGCACCAGCAGCCGCAGGGCGCCCTCGTCGACCTCGGTCGTGACCCGGCCGCGCTCCAGTGCCGCTTCGGGGTCGAGCGGGGCCAGCTCGATGACCTCGGTGCCGCCGAAGGGGCTGCGCGGGGTGACCTCCTCGGCGGCGAGCACGAACCGCAGGCCCGTGCCCGAGAGGCGCTCGGCCATGAGCCCGAGCAGCTGACGGCTGTCGTCATCGAGACCGTCGGCGTCGTCGACGAGGACGACCGTCGACGGCAGCTGCAGTCCGCGCAGCATGCCGAGCACGTCGTGCGCGGCCGCGAAGAGCCTCCCCTGCTCGCCGGGGCGCAGCGCGAACCGGCCGCCGAACTCGACGGCGCGCCGGTCGTCGACCGCCGCGGCGATCGCGGAGAACCCGGAGAGCGGGAAGGTCCGCTCCGCGGGGTTGGCGCGCACGAGCACCACCGAGCCCTCGAGGGCCTGCGCGGCCTCCTCGAGGAGTTGCGTCTTGCCGATCCCGGGTTCGCCGACCACGACGAGCGCTCCCTCTCGGGGCGCCTCGGCGAGGTCGACGATCCTGGCGAGAGCGGCTCTGCGATCGAGCCGGTGCCGCATGAGCGTCGCTCAGGCGTTCTCGGCGGTCGACCGTCGTGCGTGGGTCTGGGTCATGGCGGGCAGCGATTCGGGTTCGGGAGACTGCGCCTCGGGTCTTCGGGTGCCCGCGGTGCGTCGCCTCGGCGCGAGGCGGCACCTGAACGTTAAACACAACTCCGCGCCCCGAACAAGGGTGCTCTCCGGACGTTCGGCGGGCGGTCAGCCGCCTGCGTGCACCGCTTGACGCGCGTCCGTACCCCGTTCGCGCAGACCGCATCCCGGACTGCTGGACGCTCGGGTCGTCGCCGTACCCCGAACCGGAGCACCGCCGCCTGCTCCTGGGATTCCGATCACCCCGCCGTGCTGCGCGCCATTGCACAGCTCGGCGGGGTGGGGGTGGGGATCCGCAGGACCTGGCCGTCCGACGGATCCCGCTCGTGGGGCCGCTGGGGCCGGATGGGGTTCGCAGACGACGGCACCGCCATCGGGACGGCAGCGGCGCCGTCGCCTGCGTGGGACGACCGCTTGGGGGGATGGTCCTGCTCAGCTGCAGGAGCGGCGTCTGGGGCCACTCTGGTCGACCCCGTGCACCGGGTCAACGGATGCGGGCGAGGTGCGCGGTCGCCCGCAATCACTCCCGCGGTGGGTGACGGACCCCGCAGCGGGCGCTCCTATCGAGCGGAGCGCGAGAGCAGCGCGGCGAGCTGCGACCGCGACTCGATGCCGAGCGAACGGTAGATGCGGGTCAGTCGCAGCTCGACCGTGCGCAGCGAGACGAAGAGCGCGTCGGCGATCTCCTGATTGCGCTGCCCGAGCAGCACGCGACGGACGATCTCGCGTTCGTCGTCGCTGAGCAGCGAGGTCGCCAGCACCTCGCTCATCTGCACGCCGGTGCCGCCGGCGCGCGCCGACCAGCCAGCGGAGCCAGCGGCTTCGAAGGCGCTCTGCGCGGCGAAGCGCTGCTCCCGCGCCGAGTCCGCCTCGCCCAGCGCACCGAGACGATCCGAGAAGGCCAGGAGGGTGCGGCCGAGCTCGAAGGGCGAATCGAGCGGCGTGAAGGCGTCGCGCGCCGCTTCGAACGGCGCGATCGCCGCTGCGCCCGGTTGCAGCAGCGCCTGCACGCGCTGCAGCACCATCGAACCCCGCCGCGACGGACGCTTCTTGAGCTGCGTGCGCAGCCGGGCCGCCGCCACCGTGCCCTCCGCGTTCCGCCCGACCGCGACGCACGCCTCGACGTGATCGCCGATCGAGGCCAGGTATCCGATGCTCCGGTACTGCGCCGGCTGCCGCTCGATGCGCTCGTGCTCGCGGAGGGACGTCTCCGGATCGCCGCGCAGCAGCGCCGACTCCGCGAGCTGCGCCGCGGCGGCGATGACGATCGACGGCTGGCCCTCCGAGCCGGCGCGCTCGGCGGCCTCGCGCAGCAGGGGCTCGGCGCCGTCGGATCGATCGAGCGACGCAGCGAACCACCCCTGCAGCAGCAGGTTGCGCGAGCTCGACGCCGGAACCCACGGCGACGCGGTGCCCCACTCGGCGATCGCGGCTCGCGCCGCCCGGTGATCACCCGCCGAGATCTCGTTGCGCGCCAGGTGGTAGTGCGCGATATCGGCCCAGACCGGCTCGTCCGGCGTCGGCGAGATGATCAGCGAGGAGAGCACCGCTCGTGCCTCGCCGTAGCGCTCGGCCCAGGTGAGCCCGTGCGCTCGGATGAGCATGCGGAAGGGGTCCCGCTCCTCCGCTTCGCCCGTCTCCGGTTCGTAGCGGCCGGTCTCCAGAGCGGCGACCGAGCTGCGCACGGCGGCCACCAGCGACGCAGCCCGCGGCTCGAGCGGCGGGAGGGCCGCCGCCTGCGCGAGCAGCGCGCGGCTCTCCTTCAGATTCCATCGCTCGGCGTGGGCGATGGCCGCGACGGCGAGCAGCGATCCCGCGCCGTCGGGGTCGGAGCGGCTGTGCAGTCCTGCGACGACCCCGATGCGCCCGTCCTGGACGTGCTCCGAGCGCGACAGTCCGAGCCTCAGCGACATGATCGTCAGCCGTATCGCGTCGGCGTGCGATCCGGAGAGCCCCTCCGCGGTGCGCACGTACCGTGCCGCCGCACCGAGCTCCCCGCGGTGCAGCAGGGCATCGGCGAGCTCGAGGAGCGGGGAGAGCAGTGCGTCGCGATCCGGCGCGAGCAGCAGCGCGCGCTCGGCGAACTCGATGGCCGTGTCGCTCTCGGCGATGGCCGCGAGCTCGATGGCGCACCGCAGCAGCAGTTCACCGGATCGGTCGTCGCTGTCGACGAAGCTGTCGTGCCAACGGGCGCTGCGCTCGTCGAACGGTCGCGTCCGCGTGGCGAGCTCCCGGTGCCGTTCGCGCACGATGCGGCTGCTGCGCATCCAGAAGAGGTGCGCGCGCAGCCGGGGATCCCGCACCGACACCGACAGCCCTCGCGAGGCCAGCACGCCCTCCGCGATCAGGTCGAGCGCTGCGCCGCGACTGGATTCCTCGAGGTCCTCGTGGTCGAGCGCCCGCAACGGCGTCATCGGCGCGAGCGCGACGTCCTGCAGCAGGCGCAGCTCCTCGTCGCTCCGCTGCCCGAGCAGATGCTGCACCAGATCGCCGAGCGCGGTCGACGGTCGCGGTGGCAGCACGAGCGGCTCTATGCCGCGCAGCGCCGCGGGCTCGGCGGAGCGCACGTGCTCGCGCAGCACGAGCGGGTTGCCCGCGCTGCGCCGTGCCAGCAGCTCGACGACCGCGGGGTCCGCCCCCGGTGCGAGGACGGCGCCGATGGCGGCGAGGTCCTCGCAGCTCAGCGGCAGCATCCGCAGCACCGTCGTGCCGAGCAGCGGACTCGTGGAGGGCAGCCTCGTCGCCGTCATGATCAACCGCAGTCCGGTCCCACCGAGCCGATTCGCCATGAGGCCGACGAGCAGCAGGCTCTCGGTGTCGAGCTGGTCGACGTCGTCGATGAGCACCGTGGCGGGGGCGAGCCGCAGGCCCCGCAGCATCACCAGCACGTCGTGCGCCGCCGCGAGCATCTGCGAGGGCTCAGCGCTGCGCAGCGTGAACCGCCCGCCGAACTCGATGGCTCGCGGATCGTCGATCGCGGCGAAGACCGCCGAGAACCCGGCGAGGGGGTAGTCCGACTCCCCCGCGTTGATCCGCACCAGCGAGCCGTGCTCCAGTGCCGCGGTCACCTCGGCGATCAGGTGGCTCTTGCCGATCCCAGGCTCGCCGAGCAGCAGGATCGAACCCTCCCGATCGCCTTCCGCGACCGCGATGAGCGCTGCCGCGGCCTCAGCACGGTCGACCGGACGCATGCGAGATCACCACGCGCGGCGGATGGACGGATATGGATCGGCTCGGGTAAGCGACGTCGATCGATGGGTTCATTTCGGGTACCCCGCATCGTTGACCGGGCACGACCTTGCGCCCCGTGCTCACGGTCTACCCGATGCGTCGCCGAGTTGCAAGGAATCCTCGGAACTCACTCCACGAAGCGCACGACCTCCTGCAACCGGGTGCGCACCTCGAACAGCTCCTGCCCGCCGATGGCCGGAGCGCCCAGCACGCCGATGCGCAGCAGGTGGGGCAGTCTGGGGCGCTGCACGAGCGCGGCGACCATGCCCTTGTGCTTGCCCGCGTCGAGCACGCCCTCCGGGCTCGCGCCGTCGGGCACGACGATGAGCAGGCCGCTCACCCTCACCCTCGCGGCGCGGCCGAGCGCCTTCGCCCGCTGCGCCAGCGTCGCGAACGGCGTCTCGTCGTGGGCGAGACCCTCGCCGACGAGCTCGCCGCGCTTGAGCTTCACCGGCGCCCCCCAGTCCTGCGAGGCGATCGCGAAGAGGCCGCTCGGGCCGAGCACGACGTGGTCGATCTTCGCGGCGCTCGCCGGACCCAGCCCGTCGCCGCCGGCGGCGAAGCCCCCGGTGAAGCCGCGCTGCTCCACGACGACGTCGTGCCAGGCCGTGTAGGCGATGCCGAGGTCGGCGATCTGGGCGGCCGTGGCCTCTTCGGCCAGCGCATCCGCCAGCAGCAGCCGCAGCTCGCGCGGAGCGGCCTGCACGACCTTCGCGGCGAAGGGGTCGTCGAGCTCGTTGCCGCGACCGGCCCACTCGCGGATCAGCTCGAGGTAGCGCAGCCGCATCCATCCCCCGGGGTGACCGTGGCTGCGCGCCTGCGGTCGGGTCTCGCGGCGCTCGTGGGTGCGCGGCGCGTAGCTCGTCGGCTCGTCGTCGTACGACGGCCGCCGCCCGCGGTCGTAGCGGGCGCGGTCCTCGGGGGTGCCGACGAGGTCCCACGCCGCCTGCACGGCGTGGAACTCGTCCGCCCGACCGCCCGTGTCGGGGTGCGTCTCGCGCAGCCGTCGGCGGTAGGCACGCCGCAGCGCGTCGTCGTCCGCGTCGACGGGGACTCCGAGCACCTCGTAGGGCGATGCGGAGAGCGGGCTGTCGGGCATCCGCCCAGGATAGCCAGTGGCCCGCCGGGAGAACCCTCACCGCCGGGCTAGCCTGGGGGCATGGTGGAACAGGTCGTCGTGCGCTTCGTCCCCGGCGTCACCCCCGCCAAATGGCAGCGCGCCTGGGCGGAGCGGATGCCCGACAACCCCCTCGAGATCCGACTCGCCGAGCAGACCGAGGCGATCGAGGCCGTGTGCGGCGGCGACGCCCTGCTCGCCCTCGTGCGCCTGCCGGTCGAGAACACGGACGAGCGGATGCACGTGGTGCCGCTCTACGAGGAGCGCGCGGTGGTCGTCGCCCCGGCCGAGCACGTCTTCGAGGCCGCCGAGTCGGTGACCCTCGCCGAGGTCGAGGCCGAGACGGTGCTGCCGGTCGGCACCCGCGACCGCATCGAGGAGGACGTGCCCGACCCCGTCAAGGGCGCCGTCGAGCTGGTGGCCGCGAACGTCGGCGTCGTCGTGCTGCCCATGTCGGTCGCCCGGCTGCACGCCCGCAAGGACGTCGTGGCGCGGCCGATCGACGACGCGCCGACCACGGGGGTCGGCCTCGTCTGGCTGCGCGAGTCCGACGGTCCGCTCGCCCAGGAGTTCATGGGGGTCGTGCGCGGCCGCACGGCCCGCAGCTCGCGGGGCGCGAGCGAGCCGGAGCCGGAGACCGAGGCCAAGCGCAAGCCGGCCGCCCCCCGCACCCGCAAGCCGCCGAAGCCGGCGGCCAAGGACCAGCGCGGCGCGACGCCGAAGGCGAGCCACCGCACGAAGGGTCGCGGCAAGCGCCGCTGAGCCTGAGCGGGCCTCCGATCCCGCGGGCGTAGCCTGGCGGCCCCGAGCGTCTGGAGAGCCCCATGCCACGAACCCTCGATACCGCCGACGTGCTCGACGCGGTGCCCCGAGGCCTGCTGATCGGCGGCGCCTGGCGCGCTGCGGCGAGCACCTTCGACGTGCGCGACCCCTTCGACGGCGCCGTGCTGGCGGCGGTCGCGGACGGCACCGGGGCGGATGCGCTGGACGCCCTGGAGGCGGCTCACGAGGCCTTCCCCGCCTGGCGGGACACCGCGCCCCGCGAGCGCGGCGAGGTGCTGCGCCGCGCCTTCGAGCTGCTGCAGGAGCGCGCCGAGCAGGCCGCGCTGCTCATCTCGCTCGAGATGGGCAAGAGCCTCGAGGAGGCCCGCGGCGAGGTGCGCTACGGCGGCGAGTTCCTGCGCTGGTTCGCCGAGGAGGCGGTGCGCATCGGCGGCCGCACGTCGCGCCTGCCGGAGGGCGGTGGCACGGTGCTCGTCGAGCGCCGCGCGGTCGGCCCGTGCTACCTGGTCACCCCGTGGAACTTCCCGCTCGCCATGGCCACCCGCAAGATCGCCCCGGCGCTGGCCGCCGGCTGCACGGTCGTGCTGAAGCCCGCCGACGCGACGCCGCTCACGAGCCTCTGGTTCGCCGAGCTGCTGCGCGAGGCGGGCCTGCCCGACGGCGTCGTCAACGTGGTCACGACGAGCCGAGCGGATGCGGTCAGCGACGCCCTGCTGCCCGACCCGCGCCTCGCGAAGCTCAGCTTCACCGGCTCCACGCCCGTCGGCCGCCGGCTGCTCGCGCAGTCGGCCGAGCAGCTGCTGCGCACCTCGATGGAGCTCGGCGGCAACGCGCCGTTCCTCGTCTTCGAGGACGCCGACCTCGAGGCCGCCGTCGAGGGCGCGATGGCGGCGAAGTTCCGCAACATCGGCCAGGCCTGCACGGCGGCCAACCGCTTCCTCGTGCACGAGTCGGTGGCCGAGGCCTTCACCGCTCGGCTCGCCGAGCGCGCCGGCGCCCTGCGGCTCGGCCGCGGCACGGACGAGGGCACCGACCTCGGCCCGCTCATCCGCGAGTCCGCCGCCGAGCGCTGCGCCGAGCTGGTCGCCGACGCGGTCGATCGCGGCGCGACGGTGCGCACCGGCGGCGCGCGCGGCGAAGGCTCCTTCTTCGAGCCGACCGTGCTGAGCGGCGTGGTGGCGGGCTCGCGGGTGCTCGAGGAGGAGGTCTTCGGCCCGATCGCGCCCGTGCAGACCTTCGCCGACGAGGACGAGGCGGTCGCGCTCGCCAACGGCACCCCCTTCGGGCTGGTCGCCTACGCCTACACGAGCGACGTCGCCCGAGCGCACCGGCTGCTGCGCCGCATCCGCTCGGGCATGCTCGGCGTCAACGCCGGCGTCGTCTCGAACGCGGCGGCGCCCTTCGGCGGCGTCGGGCACTCGGGCTTCGGCCGCGAGGGCGGCGAGGAGGGCATCGAGGAGTACCTCGAGGTCGTCTACGGGCTCATCGCGGACTGACCAGCCGGCGGGGCGGGCGCTCAGCGCGCCAGGGCGCCCATCCGCTCGACGATCTCCGCGACCACGCCGCGGCCGGTCGCGAGGTTGATGCGCACGTGACCGGCGCCGGCGAGCCCGAAGGAGGGGCCCGCGTTGACCGCGACACCGGACTCGAGCAGCCGATCGGCCGGCTCGCCCGGGGCCGCGTAGGCGGAGAGGTCGACCCAGGCGAGGTAGGTGCCCTCGAGCGGGGCGAGCCGCGCCTCGGGCAGCGCTGCCGCGAGGCCGTCGCGCAGCAGCCGCTCGTTGCCCTCGAGGTAGTTCGTGACCTCGTTCAGCCAGGGCTCCCCCGCCGCGTAGGCGGCGATGTTCGCGTGCAGACCCGGAGTCGAGGCGCCGTGACTGGCCATGAAGCCGATCGAGGCCCAGCGGGCCCGGTCGCGCGCGTTCGTCAGCACGAGCTGCGCGGTCTTGAGACCGGGCAGGTTCCACGCCTTCGAGGCGCTCATCGCCGTCACCGCGGTGCGCGCGGCCTCCGGCGAGACCGAGGCGTAGGGCACGTGCCGGCGGCCGTGCAGCGTGAGCGGTGCGTGGATCTCGTCGGCGAAGACCCGGGCGTCGTGGCGCGCGGCGACCTCGGCGATCGCGACGAGCTCCTCGCGGCGGAAGACCTTGCCGGTCGGGTTGCCCGGGTTCGCCAGCACGAGCACGTCCGCGCCGGCGGCGAACGCCGCATCGAGCGCATCGAGGTCCATGGCGAAGTCGCCGTCGGCGTCGCGCAGGAAGGGCAGCTGCAGCACCTGACGGCCGAGCGAGGGCGGCACGTCGAGGAACGGCATGTAGGCGGGCGTCGGCACGATCACCGGCGCGCCCGGGCGCGAGAACTCGGTGATCGCCAGCACCATGCCCTGGATCACGTCGGCGAGCGGATGCACGTGCGCCGGCTCCGGCCGCCATCCGTAGCGGTGCGCCATCCAGTCCGCGGCGGCCTCGCCCATCCGCTCGTGCAGGGCCTCGGAGGCGTAGCCGAAGTCGCCGCGCTCCGTGACCTCGCGCAGCGCCCCGAGCACCGCGGGGGCGGTACCGAAGTCCATCTCGGCGACCCAGGCGCCGAGGGCGGGGCGGCCGCGCGCATCCTTCAGGGTCCACTTCAGGCCGCCGCGCTCGACGAGCTCCTCGGTGGTCAGGGCGTCCCACTGCTCGTGCAGGCTCATGCGGTTCCTCTCAGGTGACGGCGCTGATCAGCGTGGAGACCAGCAGCGCGACGATGACGGTGTTGAAGGCGAAGGCGATGACGCTGTTGACCGCGACGACCTTGCGCATCGACCGGGTCGTCACCTGCACGTCGCTGCTGGCGAAGGTCGTCGCCACCTGCACCGCGACGTAGACGAAATCGGAGAAGCGCGGCGCATCGTCGCCGCCGAAGACGAGTCCTCCGCCGCGCACCCATTCGCGGGCGTAGCGCACGGCGTAGGCGAGCATGATCAGCCCCCACGACGTGATCACCACGGCGACCCCGAGCACGACGAACACGGGGCTCTCCGAGAGCGCGCGCTGCGAGACGAGCAGCACGACCGAGATGATGGCCACCGCCGATCCGGAGAGCGCCCACGAGACCGCGCCGCCGCCGTTGGCCACCCAGATCACCGTGCGCCAGCCGGGCTCCGGCGTCGTCGCCGCGATGAGGTCGGCGAAGCGCTCGGCGTCGGCGCGGGCGAACACGATGACCGTCTGCGCCGCGTAGACGACCGCGAAGAGCACCCAGGAACCGAAGAGGATCGCGGCGAGCCGAGTGATCTCGACGTCGCCGATGCCGGCCGCGTCGAGCACCGGGTTCGCGATCACGAGCCCCGCGAACACCACCGCGAGGGAGGTGAAGGAGCGCGTCAGATCCGACGCCAGCCACGGGGCCCGGCGGCGGCGGCGCTGCCGCGGTGCGCGGCTCCGTCCCTCGACCACGACGGGGTCAGCCGCGCCGCGGGGCGTTCTCGTCGGGCACCTTCACCAGCACGGCGGCGAGGATGAAGACGGCAGCCGCCAGGTACTGCGCCATCACCCAGAACTGCCCCGAGAAGTCGAAGGGGTAGATCGGGTTCCAGAGCACGGCCACGGCGGCGAGCGGAGCGATCCAGCCGAAGCGCTTGACCTGCACCAGCAGCACGATCGTGATGAGCGCGAGGATCGCGGCGGCGTAGCGGATGTACAGGAACGCATCCGTGCCCACGAGGAAGGTGCCGGCCAGCAGCACGATCGCGCCCAGGATGCCCGCGGCGATCGCGGGACGGCGGACGGGCGGCTTCGCTGGAGTGGTTCGGCTCACCCCAGGAGCCTACCGACCGCGGCCGACGCGATCGCGCGACCGGGGCACGACGCCCCCGAGCGCGGACGAGGGCCCCGGGTCGCCCCGAGGCCCTCGCGTCGTGCGTCAGACCGCGTAGCGCAGCAGGGCGGCGACGGGCCCGCCGTTGGGCAGGTCCTCCGCGCGCACCGCGCGCACCGCGCCGCCGTGGCGCAGCACCCGCGCGGCGATCTCGTCGACGATGCGGTAGCCCTCGGCGCTCGGCGCATCGAGCTCGCTCACCACGCCGGCCTCGTCGATCGAGCCCTCCACGCCCCAGTCGATGTCGAGCAGCAGCTCCTCGACCTGACCGAGCGTCGCGGCGTGCGCGACCTGCGCGAGGTCGCCCGCCGAGCGGCCCGAGGTCAGTCGCTCCTCGAAGCGCTCGCGCCAGTCGGCGAGCTCGGCGGCACCGTGCCGGTCGAGCACGCCGCGGGCCAGCTCGCCGATGCGCGCCGGGTCGAGGGAGCCGGGATGCTGCTCGATGCCCTCCGCGAGCAGATGGTCGTAGCGGTTGATCGCGCGGTACGCGGGGGCGAGGTCGTTCGAGGCGGCGAGGATGAGCGGACGCCCCGTGCTGCGCAGGTGCGGCAGCACCGCGTCCTGCACCGCGCTCGCGAAGCGGCGGCGCTCCGGCGTCTCGCCCGTGGCGCCCTTGGCGCGCGGCAGGTCGGCCTGGCCGCCCTGGTCGGTGATCTCGAGGATCGAGTGCAGGTCGTCGGGCAGATCGAGCGGCTGCTCCTCGGGCGAGCCCTCGGCGCTCACGGCGAAGAGGCGGGCGGCCTGCTCGTGCAGCAGCAGCACCCAGCCCTCCTGCGAGATGGCGAGGGAGCGCAGCAGGGGGCCGATGTCGAAGCGGTCGCCGACGGCGACGAGCGGCTCGAGCCGGTTCGGCAGGGTGAAGGCGTGCAGGGTGCCGGGCGCGGCGAACACGGCGATGGTTCGCGCCTGGCGCCGCCAGAACTCGTCGTCGTCGACCAGCTCCTCGATCACGGCGCGCAGCTGGGCAGCGGGCTCGGCGTCGAGCTGGGCCAGCGCCTCCTGCGCAGCGCTGCGCAGCGCGAGCCGGGCGGCGTCCGCCTCGGCCGGTCGGTTCGACGAGGGAACGACGAGCGACACGCTGGCGGGGTCGCGCTGGTCGATGAGCTCGGCGAGGTCTTCAGGGGTCGGGAGCGTCACATGCAACATGACCCGACGCTAAGCACCGAGCACCTGCCGGAACCGGATGCGCACCGTCTGCGGAGACGACGCCCAGCGGCTACGCCGCTGGGCGCGCCCGCCTCAACCCCCCAGCACGCCCAGCCAGCCGCCCTTCTTGCGGCGGTAGGGCTGCTGCCCGTAAGGCTGCTGGCCGTAGCCGTAGCCGCCGCGGGGGTAGCTGCCCGGGCTCGAGTTGTAGTGGCCGCGGGGCGGCATGGCGCCCGGGTACGGCTGCATGGGCGGCTGCTGCGGCGGGTAGACCGGGGCGGCCGTCGGCTGCGGCGGCTGCTGCGGGGCGACGGCCGGCGCGACCGGGGCCGCGGCCTGGATCTGCGCTTCGGCGCGCTCGAGGATCTTGTCGAGCTCTCCGCGGTCGAGCCAGACGCCCCGGCACTCGGGGCAGTAGTCGATCTCGACGCCGGAGCGCTCGCTCATGACGAGGGTGGCGTTGTCCTGGGGGCACTTCATGGGCTCATCCTGCTGCGGCTGGGTATCGACGGGCTGTGAAGCTGCACTGACTGCAGCATCCCTCTCCTACGCTGCCGCCATGACCGCGCAGCGCTTCCTCGTCACCGGCCGTGTCCAGGGCGTCGGATTCCGCTGGTCCGCCGTGCAGGCCGCCGAGCGGATCGGCGTGACCGGCTGGGTGCGCAACCTGCCGAGCGGCGAGGTGGAGGCCCTCGTGGCGGGCGACGACGACGCGGTCGAGCGGATGGCGGACTGGCTTCGGCAGGGCCCGCCCGGCGCCCGGGTCGACGCGGTCTCCGCGACCCTGGTCGACCTCGCCGACGCGCCGCGGGGCTTCGCACTGCGGCGCTGAGCGCACCGCGGCACAGCTGCCGCACAGGCTGCCCGAGGCTCGAGCGCCCGGGCAGGCAGTACCGTCGCGAGGTGACGAGTCCAGCACCCGCGCGCGTGAGCAGCCGAATCCCCAGCCTCGACGGACTGCGCGGCGTCGCGGCCGTGGTCGTGGTGCTGTACCACTGCAGCCTCGTGGCCCGGCCGATCGTCGAGGGCACGGACGCTTGGGCCTGGGTCACCCAGTCCCCCGTCAAGGCGGTGTTCGCCGGCACCGAGGCCGTGCTCGTCTTCTTCGTGCTCTCGGGGCTCGTCGTGACGATCCCCGCGCTCAAGGCGCGGTTCGACTGGCCGGCGTTCATGGCCTCGCGGCTGGTGCGCCTCTACCTGCCGGTCCTCGCGTCGCTGCTCTTCGCCGCGGCGCTCGTGCTGCTCGTGCCGCGCGACATCTCGCGCGTCGTCGAGGGCTCGTGGAGCGACGCCGCCCAGGCGCGGGAGGTGAGCCTCGCGCTGGTGCTGGGCGAGGCGAGTCTCGCGCCGGCCACGTACGACCTCAACAACGTGCTCTGGTCCCTGCGCTGGGAGCTCATCTTCTCGGTGGCCCTGCCGGCCTTCGTGGGCGCGGCGCTGCTGCTGCGCCGACGGGCGCTGCTCGCCGCCGTCGTGGCGATCGCCGCGAGCCTCATCGGGCGCATCGCCGGCCTCGAGGCCCTCGTCTACCTCCCCGTGTTCCTCGTCGGCGCGCTCATCGCGGTGCGTCTCGACGACGTCCGCACCTGGGCCGAGCGCCCGCGCCGCCGCGGCTACTGGCCCACCTTCGCGCTGCTCTCCGTGCTGCTGCTCATCGGCAGCTGGCTCACCCGACCCGTGCTGCCCGCCGGCTCGCTCGCGAGCTCCGCGGTGTGGGGGCTCTCGGCGGCCGGCGCCGTCGGCGTGCTGCTCGTGGCGCTGGGCTGGGCGCGGGTGCGCCGCGCCCTCGAGAGGCCGGTCGCCCAGTGGCTCGGGCGCACGTCGTTCAGCCTCTACCTCGTGCACGCGCCGATCCTCGGCACCCTGGCCTACGTGCTGCGCGACGAGCGGTGGTGGGCCGTCGCCCTGGTCGGGGTCCCGGTGTCGCTGCTCGTCGGCTGGGCCTTCACCGTCTGGATCGAGGCGCCCTCGCACCGCCTGGCGAAGCACCTGGGCAAGCGGGTCAAGAAGGCCGAGCGCGGCTTCCGCGCACAGGCCGTCGAGTCCGCTGCGCAGGACCGGGCCGACGAAGCGGGCCCGGCCGCGGATGGTGCGCGGCGGGACTGAGGCCGGCTCCCGGCGCGCCGCCCTCCGGGGCGATCGCCGCGGCCGACGGCCGCCGCTGCAGGGCGGTCAGCGACCGCGCAGCGCCCGCAGGGCACGACGGGCGAGGCCCGGCGTCCCCGCCGGCCAGCCCTTGCTCCCCGCGACGCCGGCGAGCACCGCGGCCCAGCGCTCGGTGACGGCCGCATCGGTGTAGCCGAGCGACGCCTCGCGGGCCCGCTGGCGCATGGCGAGGACCTGCTCGTCGGTGAGCCGCTGCAGCCGGTCGATCCGCTCGCTCAGCGCCGCGATGTCGCCGGCGGGCACCACGTAGCCGTCCACGCCGTCGCGGATCATGTCGCTCGGCCCGTACTCGATGTCGTAGGCGATGGGGATGCATCCGGCCGCCATCGACTCCACGAGCACGAGCGGAGCGCCCTCCGCCGTCGAGGTGAGCAGGCTGAAGTCGCCGCGCGCGAAGGCTGCGGCGGCGCCCGCGCGGTGCCCCAGCAGTGCGACCCGGCCCTCGGCGCGCTCGTCCGCGACCGCCTGCTCGACCTCCTCGCGCCGGTCGCCGTCGCCGTAGAGGTCCAGACGCACCGCCGTCGCGGCTCGGGCCACGGCGCGGACCGCGTGCGGCACGCGCTTGCGCCCGGTCAGCGAAGCCAGCATCACGCCGCTGCCGCGGGGGCGGTCGAGCGGTGCCGCGATGAGCGCGTCGAGATCGCGGGCGTTCGGCACGACGTCGACGCGCGCGGGCACGGTCAGGTCGTGCTCGAGATCGCGCCGCTGGCGATCGGTCAGCACGACGAGGCCGTCGAAGTCGTCGGCGTGCTCGAGCACCTCCCGCCGGCTGGCCTTGAAGACGCCGTCGCTGCCGCGGTGCGAGCTGTGCACGACGTGCACCGTCGCCACGTTCGGCCGCCGATAACCGCGGACGAAGCGCGCGGAGGTCTTCGAGTCGACCACCAGGACCGCGCGGCGCTCGCCGATCAGGGCGTCGAACCAGTGCCGGTAGAGCGCCCAGACGCTGCCCCAGCCGCGCACGGGACGGCCCTCGCCGTCGCAGACCACGACGGCTCGCCCGCCGGGCACGCCTCGCTCGAGCACGTCGCGGCGGTCGCTCGCGAGCAGGCTGCCGTCGGCGCGGTAGCGATCGACCTGCAGCACCGCCCCGTCGTCGGCGCGACGGGTGCGGCGGCGCACGACGCCGTCGTGACGGTCCTCCTCGCCCTCCGTCAGCGGCGTGAAGACGCGGTCGGCACCGGCGCCGGCTTCGAGCGGATGCGCGCCCAGCCAGTCCCACAGGTGCTCGATGCTCACGCCCTCGGCGAGCTGGCCGCTCGCCCGCATCCGCTCGCTCAGCGCGGCGGTGTCCAGGCGGTCGTCGAAGGTCAGCACCCGGACGGGTCGGCCAGCCGCGGCGAACGCCGCGGAGCGCTGCAGGAGCGCGCTCGTCATGCCGCCGAAGTCGTCCGGCACACCCCAGGTCACCGCCAGCTGCTCGGCATCGGGCAGGACATGGCGGGCGGTGCGGGGCATCAGGCCACGCTAGACCCGGTCGCCTGGGCGCGGCGACGCTCCCAGTCCGAGCGCAGTCCCCGGCAGGGCCCGCAGGCCGCTCAGCCGAGGAGATCGAGCAGCGCGCTCGGCCCGACGGCGCTGGCGCCGACGGCGACGAGCCGCTCGCGCAGGCCCCGATCGGCCGTCACGGTCACGACCCGCCGCCCCTCGGCGATGCGCTCGCGGGCGAGCTCGACGAGGGCGCCGTCGCCGTCCGCCGGGGCCGCGTGCTGCACGACGCCCGGCACCTCGCGCTCGGCGGCCGGGCGAGCCGCGCCCTCGAGCACGAGCTCGATGTCGGGCCAGGCGTGCGCGCCCCCGACGCCGAGGACCGCGGCAGGCAGTCCGTCTCCGGCCAGCGCGCCGAGCGCCGCCGCCAACCGCGCGGCGGCGCCGGCGCGCTCGCGCCCCCCGCCGTCCGGGCGCGCGCCGCCGCCGGTCGCGCCGGCGGCGCGGTCTCTTTTTCACATCTGACGCTGGCGCCGA